>JACESY010000099.1 GCA_013911595.1 Azoarcus sp. | reverse complement strand
GCCCAGATGCGGATGTCGAAGTATTCGCGCGCCAGCGCCTCGACGCGTTCGCTGCCGTCGAGCAGTGCGAAGGCGGTTTCGCGGATCGGCCATTGCAGCACGATCAGCCCGGCGCCGACGACACCGGCGATCAGCATTGCCCGACCCAGGCAGGCCAGCAGTTCGTCGCCGTCGCGTGCGCCCAGCGCCTGCGCGGTCAGCCCGGTGGTGCCCATGCGCAGAAAGCCGAAGGCCCAGAACACGAAGGTGAACACCAGTGCCGCGACCGCGACCGCGCCGATGTGCGCCGGATCCGGAATCTGACCGACGACCGCCGTATCCACGATGCCGATCAGTGGAGTCGACACGTTCGACAGCATCACCGGCACGGCAAGTGCGAGTACGCTGCGGTGGGTCGGCCGGGGGTGATCGTCGAGGGCGGTCATGGGTCGATGATACGACCGGAGCATGCGGGTTCGCGTGAACGCATCGCCGGCCGTCAAATTCGCTTACCGACCTCGACTACGACGAGCGGATAGAATGCCGTATCGCCCACTTCCCGATCACCGATGATTCTTCGACCGCTCGGTCTCCTGCTCCTTTCACTCGCCCTCGTCGCTCCGCTCGCGTACGCGCAGGAAGACGAGCGACCCCAGGGCACACTCAACTTCGTCGTCGAGAACGATCTGTTCTACGACGTCGACCGCCACTACACCAATGGTGTGCGCATCGCCTGGGTGCCGGACCAGAGTCGGCCGGTTCCGGAGTGGGCGCGGGATCTGGCCGGGCTGATGCCGTGGTACCCGGAGAGCAAGACTATCCGCTACGGCTACGCGTTCGGGCAGAGCCTGTTCACGCCAAGCGACATCGAGGTCGAGAATCCGGCGCGGGGCGAGCGTCCGTATGCGGGCTGGCTGTATGGTGCGATCGGCCTCGGTGTGGAGCGCGGGCGCGTGGTCGACCAGTTCGGCCTGTCGATCGGCGTGGTCGGTCCGGCAGCGCTTGGAGAGCAGACGCAGAAGTTCGTGCACAAGCACATCGGCTCGCCCAAGCCACTGGGCTGGGACACGCAGTTGAAGAACGAACTGGGCGTGGTGGCGACCTGGCAGCGAAGCTGGCAGGGCCTGGCGCGAACCCGGCTGCTCGGGCACGAGGCGGATTTTTCGGCGCACTCGGGCATCGCCCTGGGCAACGTGTTCACGTATTTCGGCAGCGGCTTCATGCTGCGCTTTGGCCCCAGCCTGCCCAACGACTATGGGCCGCCGCGCATTCAGCCGGGTCTGCCCGGATCGAGCGACTTCGCGCCACCGCGAAGCTTCCGCTGGTATGCCTTTGCCGGCGCCGAGGGACGTGCGGTCGGGCGCAACATTTTCCTCGATGGCAATACCTTCCGCGACAGCCGCAGCGTCGACAAGCGACGCCTGGTCGGCGATGTGCAGGTCGGGGTGGTGCTCGACTGGCGCGACGCGCGCGTGGCCTTCACGCATGTGTGGCGCTCGCGCGAATTTCACGGCCAGGACGGCTCGGACAAGTTCAGCGCGATCTCGCTGTCGTTCAAGCTGTAGCCGCCGATCGGCTTGCGCGGGCGCGCCTTCTCCGAGGCGGCGCAATTGCACCGCGCGGGATCGCGCCGCGTGGCGACTCAGGGCTCGATCGCGAGACCGATCAGGGGTTCGCCGTCGCCGATCGTGCCGATCAGCACCGCGCGGCCCAGGTCAAGATTGACGCGGTACAGCTCGGTCTTGTCGCCATCCTCGACGCGCAGTGCGGCGAGCGCGGTGTTGGTGACGTCGGAGATGTCGAAAGACACCTCGGCGAGCGGGCCGGTACCCAGGTCGCCGACCGAGGTCAGCACGCCCAGATTCGGGGACACGGGCGGCTGCGTGCCTTCGCGCGTGCCTTGGAGGGCCAGCGTGCCGCGCGCGCGGTCGATGGCGAAGTTGGTCGTCAGCTTCTCGTCGTCGGCGTTGTAGGTATAGGCCGCGGCGGAGATGGCCGGGTCGCGGCCCACGAAGCGGTCGTTGAACACGTAGGTCAGGCTGCGGTCGGCCTGGAAACCTTCGCGGTCGGAATCGAAATCGATCGCTTCGCCGGTTTCCGGATGCAGGCGCAGGTTGAGCCCCGTTTCGGCGACCACGCGAATGCGGTCGGCGGCCGGATTGAAGTCGAAACCCAGCGGGCCGTCGGGCAGTTCGATCGGCAGCTTGCCATCGCCGACCTTGCTCAGCTTCCCGTCTTTCGGATCGACCGTGTAGAGCTGCCCGCTCGTACCAAGCGCGTACATCACGCCGTAATTGACCCGGAAGTCGATGCCGCGTAACTCGTCGCCGTCAGCCAGACCGGAAATCTCGACGCGGTCCAGCACCTTGTCCGGCTCCGACGGATCGAAACGGATCAACTCGTGCTCGGCTGTCAGCGCGAAGACGCTGCTTGGTTCCTTCGACATGGACATCAGCGCCGGGGTCTGGGCCGTGACTTGCGAGGCGGACAGTACGAGCAGCGTCATGCCGAGGCCGAACGTGGTGAGGGCTTGCTTGGTCATGCGACGGCTCCCGTCGGAGTTGGACTTCCACAATTTTAGCATTGCCTGTCGGCGTCCCCCTTCGGGAGCCCGGGGCAACACGTTGTGTCGCTGATGTCCGGTATTCTTCGCGCATGTCCGCTCCACCCGAACTCCCGCCCGGCCTGATCCTCGTGCACGGCAACCGCGCCGAGGCGCTGCGTAACTGCGTGCGCTCCCCCGCCCGACACGGCCTGACGCCACGCGGGCTCCCCGGGGGAGTCACTCATGCTTGTTCTCCGCAAGCCCGCGCGGGGCGAAGGGTGGGGGGTGAAGCTCAGCCCAGCTTGGTACCGAAAATCTTGTCCCCGGCGTCGCCCAGGCCGGGAATGATGTAGCCGTGCGCGTCGAGGTGGCTGTCGACGCTGGCGGTGAAGATCTCCACGTCCGGGTGCTGCGCCAGCATCAGCGCAATGCCCTCCGGCGCGGCAACCAGCACCAGCGCCCGGATCTGCCCGCAGCCCTTGCGCTTGAGCATGTCGCAGGTCACCGCCAGCGAACCGCCGGTAGCCAGCATCGGGTCGATGATCAGCGCCATGCGCTCGCCCAGATGGCCCACAAAGCGCTCGAAGTACGGCGCCGGTTGCAGCGTCTCCTCGTTGCGCGCAATGCCCACCACGCTCACCTTGGCACTCGGAATCATGTCCAGCACACCGTCCAGCATGCCCAGCCCGGCGCGCAAAATCGGCACCACGGTGACCTTCTTGCCCTTGATCTGATCAATCTCCACCGGCCCCGCCCAGCCCTGCAGCGTGACCTTTTCCAGCTCGAAATCCTTGCACGCTTCATAGGCTAACAAACGGCCCAGCTCGGCCGTGAGTTCGCGGAATTTCTTGGTGGAAATGTCGGCCTCGCGCATCAGGCCGATCTTGTGGCGGACGAGCGGGTGGCGGATTTCGTGGATGGGCATGGCGCGGGTCCGGCGAACGGGAGCGCGCGAAGTGTATACCGAGCTGCGGGCTCGCTGGCTGCGGTCCTGCCCAATGTTGCCGGGTGGCGCACACCGTGGAAACGGATAAAGGCGCTAATCCAGTGGACATAAGCCTGCTCGGTTCTTAAGCTTCACTGCACAATTAGCGTATGCGCTCACGCAACGGGTCAAGAGCCTTGATCGAGCGCAGCGGTGGTATCGACGCTGTGCTGGTTTTCTACGCGCTATGTCATTGGCGTATACAGGGCAGACGCGTTTCGCGCCGGAGCCGTGTTTGATGTTATGGAGCAGTCACGATGTTATGCAGCAGGGCAGTCGTCCTAAAACAAAGTTAGGCCGTAGAGGCGAGTTCTATGCGCATACTCACCTACAAGCGCACGCACACAGGTGATCCGGATGTTCAGGGGCGGTTCGGCGTCTACGACTGCATGGGTACGGCTCGGGCGCTTTGCTACGACGCGGTGATCGGAGTTGGCGGTGTCGGCCCCGAGCCTCAGAGTTTCGGGATTGATCGGCGACTCACTTGGATAGGCCTAGGACCGAAGCGCACCTTTGAAGCAGGTCTGCGAGCCGAAGTGGTCGAGTTCGAGCACTTTCTTCTCTTCGAAGAACAAGGCCCGCATCTTGAGTCGGTGGCTCCCAATTTGGCCAAGCGCATGTACGAGGGGCGCGTCAGGTACTTGATCGACGGCTATTCAGAGGTCGAACTGGCCGAAGCAACGGCGCTGGTCAAGTGGTGTCGCAGTCACCCTGAGGAGCAGCGACGCGAGTTTGTGGTTGTCGTTGAAAGGTCGCCATGCAGCCCGTGTAGCCCCGAGCTGGCAACCAACAGCATCAACGGCCTGGCCCGCAGTTCAAGCGGACGCCTCGCGGCCCCGCGTAACATGAACGTTTATATCGCATTGGCATATGGCGGCTGCTGACGATTTGATTCTTCGGGCGTTCGTGTTCACCTGCCGAGAGCTCCGTGCCACGCGGTATGGAGCTCAATTCACCGTCGCTGCGCACAGGTCATATCGATTGCAGGTGAACTCGCCGCGGTTACTGCTGCGAAGTCGGCTTGAAAGTCTGTCAGTGGACGAATGGCGCTCCTTCATTCTGTCATTCAGGAAGCTAGTATCTGAGTCCGAGTTAGGTAACGTCTTTCGAACCCTCAACGTTCTGAGCAAGCTCGGAAGTAGAGCTGATCAGATTCGAATTCGTTGCATCCGATCTGAACTCCGTGCAGTGGAGAAGTCCAGCGCAGGAGTCATTGTGACTATTGGTTCAGAGTATCGGCCGGTCATTCCGCGGGAGGCGTTCCTCGCGATGACGAACGGGGCTCTTTTTCATAACGATCCCGAGTACTCCGAACAGCTTCAGTTTCTCCGAGAGGTGAGTCCGTTCTCATTCGGAGAGATGCTTCACTATGTAGTGTTTACTTACTTGCAGGCGCTTCGAATCGAATCTGCGATTGCTGTGCGTGGCTATGTATGACAGATTCTTGCGGCATTGACTAGGGTCAGGTCTATATTTTGGACTCGTATAAAATATAGACTTGACCCCGCATTCTTGTGACTCAACGTTAGGCATCACGGACGACCCAGAGCTGCGAGGCCGCCAAGATCCGCGTGACGTAGATTGGGAGAGGCAAGGTGAGTGTTCTCGACGTGGCCAGCCGAAAGGAAGAGCTGGACGGAAACTACTGCTTGGTGCTCACGTCGAACAGCGTCGAGAAAGAAGCAGTAAAGGCGGTCACGAATGCGTTGCATAAGGCCTGCGTTGGGCAAAGCACGTCAGGCGCCTACCTTGGCCTCATTGTCGGGGCACTTGTCCTACACATCTCCGGCGAGTCTGGCGTCTCAAAAGTACACTCGATCGGTCGAATTGCTAATGCCTTCCTCAGGAACCCAGCAATGCCCAAGCCTCGGCTGGTGCTCCTGGTGGGATTCTGCTGGCGAAACCCAGCGAACACGCCTGCCGACGGCCTAGTCATCAGCAATCACGTGTGGTGTACCAACTTGCGACATGCCGTCGATGGCTGGATGGCGCCGAAGGCCACATGGCAGCAGAGCCCAGTAGAACTTGACGAGTTGCAAGAACAGCGCATTTCATCTGATCTGAAGGCGGCGGGACTAGAGGTACAGGTTGGCCCGATTGCAAGCGCAGAAGCGCTGTTCATGGACAGCGAACTCCGCGACCAACTGGTCCGAGCTCATCCAGCGCTCATAGGTGGAGAAATGGAGGCGTTTGCCTTTGTCGACAGCCAAACATCGTGGCTCGTTCTGAAGGCCGCATCCGACGCGGGTGGTGACGACTTCAGTCGTGAGAAGCAAGAGGCTGCTGCCGCCACCGCCGCGGCTGGCATAGGACCCCTTCTCGCATCGCTGGAGCGCGATGCCTCAATTAGCCGTGAGGACATGGCCCGTAGTGCGGCTCTCAGGAACCTCATTGATGGTGGCGTTATTGAGTTCAGCGCGAATCAATATGGAATTGAGGAACTGAACGATGTGTTGGATGGCGAGTTGGGACCGCAGTTGGAATACAAACTCAGGCGGTACTTGTCACCAGCTGGCTATGGCCCTGCGTTTCTGCGCGATTGCGTTGATGCGCTTCTCGAACTGACTCAGAACGCGATTCGCCATGGAAAAGCCAATATTGTCCGGATCGAGTTTGACGCTACGCGCCTTTCGTATCTAGACGACGGAGACATCTATGACTCCCTGTCGCTGGTCGGGCAAGGGAGAGGTGGCGCGAGAGCTTTGTCGCGCCTCCTCAGCCACCAAGCTAAAGGAGCAATCCAAGTGACCAACCTGAACGACGCAACCGGCAACGGGTATTTGATCGACTTGTTGGAGGCGCACGCGGTGCTAGATGCCGCACGCAGGAACTGCAGCGCTCGTGTTCGAGAAGGTGTTATCGGACTGCCTTATGGTAGGCATATCATCCTTGAAATCCCCCCGGGCTGCTCAACGGTCTATCTCGATACGACCTTGGTACGCATGAGTTCCCGCAAGTATGTTCTTGTGGATGAGGTCGCCCGACTTGTCGCTGCTGGAAGGACAGTCTATGTGGGCTGCAGAGATATGGACGACGTGGGGTTCTTTCAAGAGGAATTGCGCGACTGTCTCGGACCGCAAGTCATAGTCTTTCTTGATGCGTCGCTGCCCTCCGATAACTGGTGATCAGGACCGCCGTGATGAAAGTAAGGGTCAGGTCTATATTTTATACGCATCTAAAATATAGACCTGACCCTCGCATACGTTCTTGGAAAGTTGAGCCAAAATGCGATGCATAACAAGTCCGTCAACCGGACTGCCAAAAAGCTGCGCTTTTCGGCAGTCGGTTACGTCCAACGTTATACCTCAGGGGAAGTTCCGGCATGCCTGTTTTCATAAGCTACTCACACCAAGACAAAGATTTTGTCGACCAACTAGCGATCCAGCTTGTGCGGAAAAATGTTCATGTGTGGGTAGATCGCTGGGAACTCAGTGTCGGCGATTCGCTTATCGACAAAGTCCAACAAGCAGTTGAGGGCTCGAGCGCTCTGCTCGTTGTCCTATCACCAGAGTCAGTGCAGTCGGAATGGTGCAAGAGGGAGCTTTCAGCGGGCCTGCTGCGAGAGCTTGAAGAGAAGAGAGTTGTAGTAATGCCTGTTCTTCTTCGCGATTGCAAGATACCCATCTTCGCGCGGGGAAAGTTCTATGCCGACTTCCGCACGAACTTTGATGATGGATTGAAAGCAGTAATTGATGGAATCGCAAAGGTCACCAATGCATCCCTCTCTAGGGTGCAAGAAGACACCTATCACGTTGATTGGTCTATCAATTCTGGATTTGACGACGAGGGAAATGTCGGCGTAAAAGCCACTTTTATCCAAGTGCCCAAGGCCGAGCCATACACCTGCTTAACCGAAGTTGTGATCATCGGTGATGATCAAGCATCTGAGGAGTTTAGAAAGGTCACCGCGGCGGAAAATGTCGAGACGGCCAGACTTCAAGTCTGGGAACAATTTTCCGCTAGCATTGAGGAGATTGGTGAGCTACGAGCGCTTCTCGAAGATGCTGAGGAAAAGAGGTTTCGAATTCCTATAACGTTTGGAGATGGCGTAATGGTTGCATTACTTTCCAGTCGTCGTCTTGGCGAAGACACCGGTAAGGACATACTTCTAAACGTGACAGGAGTCGTCAACGAGTCCCGGGACCAGATGCGAAATGTTCTAAGCAAGCCCGCACAGCAAGGCTGAGGTATAACAATTCATTCAAGCCGATGCCGCTTCGCGGCACGGCTTAATTCAGGCGTTAGGCAATACGCTATGCATCCGAATAGTCTCTTCCTTATCCGCGTGCGGCAACTTGGTGAGTGTATCGAGAGACGAGATGCCGAGTCCATGCTTCTTCTATCTCAAGCACTTCGGCAACTCCTTGTGGACGGAAGTCGCCTAGTGGACGTCGTGAATCGGGAGCACCGTGTACCGCTTGAGTTTTCTGTCGGGCTATCGTCAAAGGAAAGAGAAGCTGAAATGCGTGCTCTCGGGCTACCCGAAGTAATGCTGCACTTTCTCGGCGCGATTCCGCCGACCGAACCAAGGAAGATTTTGAACTTGGAGAAATTTTTAAAGTTTCCGGTTGCGAAATTCGAAGGAGAGCATTTTTCAGTCGTTACTCTGATCAAGACGTGTGCCAATCGGCTTGGGGGTGTTCACGCTGGGGAGTCGACGAGTGATAGCGCGGAGGAAGCCAACATCCGCCGTTTTGGTGAAACGCTTTCAGGATTGGGCATGCAGCACGCCTTCTCGACGCTGATTTTAATCGCAAGTGTGACGCTCGCGGCTCTGACGCCACTGGTAGGCAGAGTAAAGTGTTCGCAAAGTTGAACGTCGTGCCCAACAAGTGCTTGCAGCCGACCGTCAAAATGCTGCGCATTTTTCTGCCGGCTGAAGGCCGTCGTTAGATTTTAGGGTCATCAGCAAGGGAGCGCGCATTGGAACTAAAAGACTTCATCAAAGAAACCATCACGCAAATTGTCGATGGCGTGGTTGAAGCGCAAGCTGCGATTGCGAAACACGGGGCCGAGATCAATCCCAAGAAAGTTCAGTTCAAGGAGGCCGGACAGTACAACTACCACAACAGCGGAAAACCCCAGATGGTTGAGTTCGATGTTGGCCTGACAACCATCAAGAAGGCAGGCTCAGCTGAAGCGGTGGGTGTATTTCTCGGCTCAATCTCCCTGGGTAAGAAAAATGACGAAGGTAGCGAGCACACAGCCGTAAGCCGCATAAGGTTTAGCCTCCCCGTTGTTCTTCCGAGTGGAGAGGGCGAGCATCTTGACTAGCTTGAAATCTAACATTTCGGTCAAACGGACCTGCCGCAAGCGGCAGTCCGCTTACCTCCAACGTTGAATGACAGGTTCCCTGAAAGCTCAACGGCGGCAACGGGTCGGCAGCGGCCTCTGGCGGCCGTTCAGTAGACCGGATACTGCTTCGATTCCACGTCA
The DNA here is from genome assembly GCA_013911595.1 of Azoarcus sp. Lineage (GTDB taxonomy): Bacteria > Pseudomonadota > Gammaproteobacteria > Burkholderiales > Rhodocyclaceae > Pseudazoarcus. The sequence goes on along the minus strand of JACESY010000099.1, from coordinate 1,496 downwards.
CTTTGTCCGTGATTTGGCTGCTGCCGAGGTGGCGGTTGTTGACATGACCAACGTCCGCCTTGGATGGCGTGCGCCAAAGTGCTCCGTCCCGGTGGGCGCGCAACACGGCCCGTCGTGCATGTCCGGTATCCTTCCCTCATGTCCGCCACCCCCGATCTTCCGCCCGGCTTGATCCTCGTGCACGGCAACCGCGCCGAGGCGCTGCGCGACGTGCTGGTGGCGTGGATGCGCGCGCATCCCTTGGCGCCGCTGGAGGATGAGGTGGTGCTGGTGCAGAGCAACGGCATCGCGCAGTGGCTGCGTCTGGCCATGGCCGACGAGCGCGAAGGCGGTTGCGGCATCGCAGCGGCGATGCGTTTTGACTTGCCATCGCGCTTCTTCTGGCGCGTGTATCGCGCCATGCTGGGCCGCGAGGCCGTGCCGGAAGCTTCGCCGCTGGACGAGTCGCGGTTGGTGTGGCGCTTGATGCGCCTGTTGCCCGAATTGCTGCAAGATCCCGTCTACGCGCCGCTGGCGCGTTTCCTTGCGGATGACGCGGATGCGCGCAAGCGTTTCCAGCTTGCCGGCCGGCTGGCCGATCTGTTCGACCAGTATCAGGTGTATCGCGCCGACTGGCTGGCGGCCTGGGCGGCGGGTGAGGATGTGTTGCCGAGCCTGCGCGGTCAGGCGGCCGAACTGCCCGACGACCAGCGCTGGCAGCCTGCGCTGTGGCGCGCGCTGTGCCGCGATCTTGCGGACGCCGGCCTGCCCGCCACGGGCGGCCGTGCGGCCGTGCACGAGCGTTTCATGGAAGTGGTGGAGTCGGCCGGCGACGCCCGCCCGCCGGGCCTGCCGCGCCGCGTGCTGGTCTTCGGCATCTCTTCGCTGCCGCAGCAGTCGCTCGAAGTGCTGGCGGCGATGGCCCGCTGGTCGCAGGTGCTGATGTGCGTGCACAACCCCTGCGAACACCACTGGGCCGACATCGTGCAAGGGCGCGAACTGCTGCGCCGCGAGCGCGCCAGCCGCCAGCAGCGCCGCGCCGGCTTCCCCGAAGAACTCGCCGAAGACGCGCTGCATGCTCACGCCCAGCCGCTGCTCGCCGCCTGGGGCCGGCAGGGGCGCGACTTCATCGCCTTGCTCGACACCTACGACGATGCCGCCGCGCGCAGCCACCATGCCGCGCTGCTCGAAGGCGTCGGCCAGCGCATCGACCGTTTCGACGAGACCGGCGGCGCCACGCTGCTGGCGCAACTGCAGGACGACGTCCGCGATCTGCGCCCGCTGGCCGAGACGCGTGAGAAATGGCGGGCGGTCGCCTCGGATGACCACTCCATCCAGTTCCACGTCGCCCACAGTCCGCAGCGCGAAGTCGAGATACTGCACGATCGCCTGCTCGCCGCCTTCGATGCCGACCCCGACCTGCGGCCGCGCGACATCATCGTGATGGTGCCGGACATCGACGCCTACGCCCCGCACGTGCGCGCCGTGTTCGGCCTGCACGACGCGGGTGACGCGCG
>JACESY010000098.1 GCA_013911595.1 Azoarcus sp. | reverse complement strand
ACCCACCCCGGCCCCATGTAGCCCTGGTAGCCGTGCGAGGCGCACGTCGTCGCCAGGTATTCGCGCCCGGCGAAGCGCACGATGCGCGCCTCCTCGTCGCCGCAGCGCGCAAGCTGCGCACCGACCGGGAACTGGTAGGGATCGCTGCTGGAGATGACACGCCCGTCGCGGTCGAGCAGTGTGATCACGGTCCAGTCGTCGTCGGCCAGCAGGCCGTCGAAGATGCGCTCGCACTCGTCCTGGAAACGGAAGCACAGGCACAGCACGCCGACCGGGCGGCTCCCGTCGGCGGACATCACGCGGTAGGCGTAGATCAGCGGCGATTCCTCGTTCGGCAACAGATCGGATTTGCGGAACACCTCGACATAGGGCTCGGTCGTCTTCAACGCCTGGGCGATCAGTCGGTCGGACGACTGGGCGACGGGGTTGTCGGCGTCGAGCTGGGCGAGCACGCGCCCGTCGGGCGCGAGCAGCACGATGTTGTGATAGACGGAGTACTTCCGCACGTACTCGTCGAAGCGCGCCACCAGGGCCGCGACGCGCTCGCGATCGCGCGCCACGTGGGCGTCGTGCTCGACGTCCTCGGCAAAGGCGCGTACGTCCTCGTCGGTGGCCAGAAAGCCGATGTCGGCAGTGCGCTCGAACAGGTTGCGCACCAGGATGTCGATGGCCACGCGCGCGTCCGAGCCGAGGCTGCGCACGGCCTTCTTGCGCAACTCGCGCGCGAGCTGGTCGAGCAGTTCGGCCGCCAGATCGTTGAAATCAGAGCGCATGCCGGTAATGTCGGTGCCGGCACACAGGAGCTGGCCGAGCAGCGTGAGGTTGTCGTAGACGGTCTGGATCTCGCGCAGCTTGCGCTGGTCTTCGTGCAGGCCGCTCATGAAGCGGGTGAGGTAGCCGAGATCGGCTGCGGAACGCTCGGACTGGCGTCTTTTCATGATCTGCTCCCTGCGGGCGTCATTGCCCTTCGATGGTTTCCGCGGACGGCGTTGTTCGCGGCGCGTGCACCCGAGCAGCAGCAAGCTTCGTGCCGGGCCAACCCCGACGTCATCACCTGCAGCACGGCGAAATCTGGCCGTGGTGGCCGATTTCGCGAACCGGCCTTGTGCATTGCAAGGTACCGACGCACCGCCCGGGTGCATTGCCCTCGGCGCCGTGCGGACTTTCACGGATTCGCCGCACGGGCGCTCTTGCTACACTGCGGCGAAGTTCCCCGCGACCCCCGGAGCGCACCATGTCCGACACCCGCAGCGCCGCCGACACCACACGCGACGACACGGCCAGGAAGGCCGCCCACCCGCGCGTCGGCCTGTTCGCCACCTGTCTGATGAACGTCTTCCGCCCGAGCGTGGGCTTTGCCAGCGTCAAGCTGCTCGAGGAGGCCGGCTGTCAGGTCGAAGTCCCCGACGCGCAGACCTGCTGCGGCCAGCCCGGCTACAACAGCGGCGACTCCGAATCGGCACGCGCACTCGCGCGCCAGGTCATCGAGACCTTCGAGAGCTTCGATTACGTGGTCGGCCCTTCGGGCTCGTGCATGGCGACCATCCGCCACGACTACCCGGTGCTGTTCGAGGACGACGCGCCCTGGCGCGAACGCGCAGAGCGCCTCGCCGCCAAGAGCTGGGAACTGACCGCCTTCCTGCACGACGTGCTCGGCGCGAAGATCCCGGAAGGCGTGCGCTTCTCCCCCGCCGCGACCTATCACGACTCCTGTTCGGGCCTGCGCGGACTGGGCATCAAGGGTCAGCCGCGTGCGCTGCTCGCCGAGGTCGGCGACCTCAAGCTGCGCGAGATGGAAGACACCGAGGTGTGCTGCGGCTTCGGCGGCACCTTCTGCGTGAAGTACCCGGAAATCTCCACCAAGATGGTCGACGACAAGATCCGCAACGCGCTCGACACCGGCGCCGAGGTGCTGCTGGGCGGCGACCTGGGCTGTCTGATGAACATCGCCGGGCGCCTCAAGCGCATCAACGCGCCGCTGCGCGTCTACCACGTGGCCGAGGTGCTGGCCGGCATGGCGAGCGGCCCGGGCATCGCCGAACGTCGCGGGGAGGGCAAGTAATGGAGATTCGTTCCCGCGAGTTCAAGCAGCGTTCGGTCTTCGCCATCCACGACGCCAACCTGCAGAGCGCGCTCGATCGTGCGCGCGACGGCTTCATCGGCACACGAGCCGCGCGCGCGGCCGAGCTGCCCGAATTCGAGCAGTTGCGCGACGAGGCCAAGGAGTTGAAGAACCACATCCTGGAACACCTCGACCACTACCTCGAGAAGTACGAGGCGGCGGTTACGGCCGCCGGCGGTCATGTGCACTGGGCGCGCGACGCGGCCGAGGCGCGGCGCATCGTGCTCGAAATCTGCAAGCGTCACGACGCGAAGACGGTGACCAAGGGCAAGTCCATGATCTCCGAGGAGATCGGGCTGAACGAGGCGCTGATCGCCAACGGCATGGAGGTCGTCGAGACGGATCTGGGCGAATACATCATCCAGCTCGCCGAAGAGCCGCCCTCGCACATCATCGCGCCCGCCGTGCACAAGACCAAGAAGCAGATCACCGCGCTGTTCGCCGCGCATCACAACCGCTCACCCAAAAGTTCGGTGCCGGATCTGGTCAACGAGGCACGCGAAATGCTGCGCGGCAAGTTCTTCGCCGCGGACGTGGGCATCACCGGCGGCAACTTCCTGATCGCCGAGACCGGTTCGTCGGTGATCGTCACCAATGAGGGCAACGGCGACCTCACCCAGACCCTGGCCAAGGTGCACATCGTCACCTCGAGCATCGAGAAGGTCGTGCCGACGCTCGACGACGCCACGCTGCTGCTGCGCCTCTTGGCGCGCAGCGCCACCGGCCAGGAGACCGAGACCTACACCACCTTCTCCACCGGTCCGCGCCGCGAGGGCGATGTGGACGGCCCCGAGGAATACCACGTCGTGCTCGTCGACAACGGCCGCTCCAAGATGCTGGGCGGGCGTTTTCGCGAGATGCTGCGCTGCATCCGCTGCGGCGCGTGCATGAACCACTGCCCGGTGTACGGTTCGGTCGGCGGCCACGCCTACGGCTGGGTCTATCCGGGCCCGATGGGCTCGGTGCTCACGCCGCTGATCAAGGGCCTGGACAATTCCTACGACCTGCCCAACGCATGCACGCTCAACGGCCGTTGCGCCTCGGTATGCCCGGTCAAGATCCCGCTGCCCGACCTGCTGCGCGAACTGCGTCACCTGCAGCACCAGCGCGAACTTTCGCCGCCCACGCAGCGCCACGCGCTGGCGCTGTGGCGCTTCGCCGCGACGCGGCCCAAGCTCTACCACTTCGGCGAGCGCATCGCCACGCGCGCGCTGGCGCTGGCCGGCCGAGCGAAGGGACGCATCCGCCGCATGCCGTTCGCCGCCGGCTGGACCGACACGCGCGACCTGCCCGCACCGGCCGGCAAGACCTTCATCGATCAGTGGAAAGCCAGAAGGGGACAGAAATGACGAGCGCCCGCGAAGCCATCCTCGGTGCCGTGCGCACTTCGCTCGGGCGCGGCGCGCTCGACGACGCGCAGCGTGCCGAACTCGACGCGCGCATTCCGGCCCATACCCGCCCGGTGCAGGACGAGGACCCGGTGGAACGCTTCGTGCGCAAGTTCGAAAGCCGCTCCGGCACCGTCGTACGCATCGACGGGTCTGATCAGATCGTCGCCGCCGTCGAGGCCTACCGTGCCGCACATGACCTGAAGAAGAAGATCGCGGTCGGCGGCGCGCTGCGCGATCTCAAGTGGCCGCGCGGCTGGAAGAAGCACCACGACCCGGCCGGCATCGACGAGGCCTTGTCGCTGACCACCTGCTTTGCAGCCGTGGCGGAAACCGGCAGCCTGGTCTTCGCCTCCGGCCCCGACAACCCCATCACCCACAACTTCGTCCCGGACGATCACATCGTCGTGCTGGAGACCAGGCAGATCGTCGAACGCTTCGAAGACGCCTGGACCGTGTTGCGAAAACGCGACACAGGCATGCCCCGCGCCACCAACATTGTTTCAGGGCCGTCGCGCACCGCAGACGTCGAGCAAACCATCCAGCTCGGGGCGCACGGGCCGCGGCGGGTGCACGTGATCCTGGTCGGCTGAAGTGCCGACGACTCGTCGTGAGACAGACTGTGCGTACGTACAAGACGTGAAATTCGCTCGCCGAAACGGAACGTCAAATTGAGCGGCTCAACGCATCCTTCGCGGCATATGTCCCCCCAACACACGCATAGCGGATATGCGTTATGCACCAGTAACACTGCGCAGCGACGATGATTGCAATATCCACGTCACCAAGCTTGGCCTTGCGCTTGGCTTGAGCCAACGCGTCATCGCGACCGGCTCGTTCGACTTCTCCCGCACCCCCTGTAAGCGGTGCGATGCCGCGCCTACGCAACATCTGGTCATCTGATGCGACCGACTTGCATTCCCGACAAGTAAACTCGTGTTGACACAGTTCACAGCAAAAGCTACTGTGAACGAACATCACACGTAGATGCCAATCATGAAACTCGCAGGAATCACCGAAGTTGCCGAACTGGCGTCCATCAGTCGGTCAGCCGTTAGCAACTGGATCAAAAGAGACCCATCGTTTCCGCGGCCTCTTGCGGTTCTAGCTTGCGGTCCGATCTGGGACAAAGCAGATGTAGAGACGTGGCTTCTGAAGAACAATCTATCCAGGGAGAGCGACATGAACGAAATTGACAGCCTACGAATTGGCACGGTTTATACCCACGACTTCATTTGCACAACATTTGGCGGAGACGCCAAAAGCGGAACATATCTCCCTCAAAGCAAACAGACAATTTTGTGCGGCTGCTTTACCAAGACTATGAATCCGGACGCTCCAGAATGCATTCTCGTAGGAAACAGCCCTCGAATACTTGGAAAAGCAGAGAAACTAGCTGCCCAGGGCGGAGACATCCCTGTCTTCCTTAAACTCGCTACCAATCAATGGGAGTACAAGGGCCGCTTTGAGTTGATGCGGTTCACGAGAAACCCTGAAGATTTCGAGTCAAAGGCGATCTCGGCCGATCGCAACGATGTTTCTGCAGCCCTTTTTTTTCGTCGAACAGAAAACTAGAAATCACCCAATGCCACTCCCCATTTCAGGTCTCGGACAGATCGAGCGACCCTCATCGATGACGGAGTGCTTCGACCGCCTCTATACCACGGCAATGTCCATCTCAAGTGCAGCGGCGTGGCTTGCAAAGACCGGAATCATGATCACGGCAATAGCGAGCGTATTCTTAATTTCTTTTACTCGAAGCATACTTCTCGCCGGAAAAAAGAAGAGGTAGAAGCCGTGACGATTAACTGCAATTGCCCATACTGTGGATCCAAGCACACAAAATCGCTCCAGATCATTTACGAGTCTGGAGAGCGGATCAGTCACACAGACCGAAACTCAATATGGTCATCGCTATCAGGAAGCATTGGGGTCGGAAAGTCGTCCAATCTAACAACTTCATTCAGTCGGATCTCGAGCAACGCGGCACCCCCAAGCGCGCCGAACTGGGGTGCCATAGGTTGGCCAACCATAGTTTTGGCAATCGTGCTTGACTGGCCGATCTGGGTCGTTCCAATGGTTGTTCTCATCGCAGCACTCATGTACGGAATGGCCGGACGATATCCATCACACCTCACGAATCAACGCTGGCAGCGAACATTTAGGTGCCTAAGATGTGGATCACATTTCATCCCATAGGGTCAGAATATCCACAGAATACAATTCTCAACGCCCTAGCGAAACTCAGCTGAAAGCATGACGCAAGCTATGCGCCTTCCAAACCCATTGCGATTCACCAGAATCTATGACTCTTATCCAGAACTGAAATAAATACTCCGATAAGATTCCTCTTTGCCATGTCAGCCCTGCTCTTGAGCGCAGGATGTGACATAAAAGACATCCGTGCTAAACGCGCAGCGGAGAGCGCTGTTCGATCTCAACTGATCGATCCAGATTCGGCCAAATTCTCGAATTAATTTGTCGTTCGAACACCGATAACACCAGGAGGCAAGTCGCTAAGGTTAGCAATCTGCGGACACATAAACGCAAAGAACTCATTCGGTGGCCATACCGGAGACCAGCGGTACCTTGCGTTGGGATTACAAAGAGAAGTTTGGCCAATCCAAATCTTTGCAGTTCGCTTCGACACTGGGTCGAAGCGCGAAAAGGACCATTTTGAAGCGCGCTGGGCAGATAGCTGTTCGCGGTAGCTCACACATAGCGCTCATCGCTTAATGGCCGATTGAACAGCTCGACGTAACACTATGTGAGCGGCCCGTTTTCTCCGCTCTCCGGTGACAACTTGGTCGCCCGGCCCTACGAGCGACCGGCTCAAACAGCCCAACTAGCTTCCCGAGCGAGGCAGCCCTCCACTTTTTCGCGCGCTCGAATAACGCGTGCCTGCCCGAAGGGCTTTGCGTCATTTTCACAAAGTAGCCTCCAGCGCAATGCAATTTGCGCCATTACGTATACGTGAGCCGCTAGATTTTTCCGAGCAAGACCAGCACAAGCAGGATGACGACGATCAGGCCGAGGCCGCCGCTGGGGCCGTAACCCCATCCGCGGCTGTGGGGCCAGGTGGGGATGGTGCCGAGCAGGATCAGAACCAGAATGATGAGAAGAATCGTGCCGATGGACATGTCGTGTCTCCGGTAAGGTGTCGTCGCGGCTGGGGGGTCCGCGCCATTTGTCGGGACGCACGACACTCGCGCCTTCGGCGGCGAGCCTCCCGAGTCGCGATCGAACGTTTGAACGCTGGGACGCCAAGGTGACGCGCGCACCGGGTGGCGTCTGTGCGACAGCACACCAAGGGCGCGAAGGCCGTCGCGCAATACAGCGCCGCTTCCGCCGTAAGCTACGCTGCCAGTCACTTGGGATGAATCAGATGAAGACAATTCCGTTTTTCCGGCGCACGGCGATCCTGCTGTTCGCAGGGATGCTGTTTGCGGGCCACGCTGCCTGGGCACAGCCGGATGGAGCGCGATTGAACCAGGAGAGGACCATGCAGACGCAAGCGGCCGTCACACAGGCAGTGGAGAAATTCTATTCGGCGCTGAACACCCTGTTCACAGGGGACGCACAGCCGATGAAACACTTATGGTCGCGCGCTGACGACATCACCTTCATGGGGCCGGAAGGTGCCTACCTGCGCGGCTGGGCGGAAATCGGAGCGATGTGGGACAAGGTCGGCGAAGCGAGACTCGGGGGAATGGTCACGCCCAGGGACGTTCACACAGTGGCAGGCAGCGAACTGGCCCTGGTGACCTGCATCGAAAGCGGCGAAAACGTCAGCGACGGCAAGACCAAAACTGTGCGGATCCGCTCATCGACCGTGCTCCGGCTGGAAGACGGCGACTGGAAGGTGGTTCATCACCAGACCGACCTGCTCGGTTTCATGGGCAAGTAGCGGTGCGGCGCGCCCGCGTCAATTGCAACACCCGAAACATCCGGCAGCAACCTATTACAGCGCCGTAATACGGGCTCTCCTAGATTGGGCTCATGGCGCGCGGCACCCTCGTCGCGCGGCTGGCTCAACCGGAGAATCCGATGAAGGCGAAACCGTCCATCCGTCAGTTCGTCGTCGCGCTTGTCGCGGGCGGCGCACTGCTCGCCGCGGTGCCGGGACTGGCCGGTGATCGCGACCACCGGCGCTACGACGACCGTTACGAAAAGCGCGGCGACCATCGCTACGACGACCGTTCCGGGCATCGTTACGACAAGCGTGATCATGACCGGTACGACCGCCATAAATACGACCGGCGCGACGACTACCGCAGTCACTACAAGTCCGGCTATCGTCACGATCATCGCGGAAAATCGACCGTGGTGTATCGCTACTACCATCCGCGCGTAATCCACTACGCGCCGCCTCCGCGCGTGGTCTACCGTTACGAGCCGGGGGTGGTCGTGCATGTGCCGCCGATCGTGTTCCGCGTCAACTGAGTCGCGCGCGCCGATGCGCGGCGACGAACTCGCGCGCATCGGGCAGGAAGACGTGAAAGTCGGCCTCGAAACCGGCGTAGTCCTCGAACAACACGGCGCCTGAGCCGGTCAGCAAGCCTGGCCTGCTCAGGCGCCGTGCCATCCGGTCCAGCGCATACGCCACCGACTCGGCGTCGCGGTAGGAGGCGAACCAGTCGTCGCCGGCCATCGCCGGCAGCAACGTGGCCAGTCGCGGCGGCAGAATGGCGCCATGATCGGCCATCAGGCGATAGGTGCCAGCGGTAAAGTCCTCCAGCGGCCAATCGTGGAACTCGCGCCAGTGCCGCGCCAGAAAGTGATCGTAGAACATGTCGACGAGGATGCCGGCGACGCGTCGTCGCGATGCCGGCACGCGCGCGCGGCTCGCGATGAAGGCCGGGTGGCTGTCGGCGAAGGTGTCGATCGCACGGTGCAGGCGCACGCCCTCGGCCACATCGGCGGGCAGGCCGGCCGGAAGCGGGCCTTTGACGAAATCACCAATGAGCCCGCCGAGGCGGTCGGCCGGCGAGTCGCCGGCAAGCCAGGCATGTGCGAGGAAATTCATTGCGCCAGCTTCGCCACCTCGGCGTGGCGGAAGCAGTCCGCAACATGGTCGTTAACCATGCCGGTAGCCTGCATGTGCGCGTAGCAGATGGTCGAGCCGACGAACTTGAAGCCGCGCGCCTTGAGTGCCTTGGCCATCGCGTCGGATTCGGGCGTGGTGGCGGGCACTTCGGCCAGCCGCGGCCACGCGTTCCGGCGCGGTGCGCCGCCGACGAAGGCCCACAGCCATTCGACGGGGTCGATGCCGGCCTCGCGCATGTCCAGCCACGCACGGGCATTGCCAATGGCCGCGTCGACCTTGGCGCGGTTGCGGATAATGCCGGCGTCCGCCAGCAGCGCGACGCGTTTAGCGTCGTCGTAGCGCGCAATGCGTTCCGGGTCGAATCCGTCGAAGACCTCGCGGTAACGCGCGCGTTTCCTGAGCACGGTGATCCACGACAGTCCGGCCTGCATGCCTTCGAGCAGCAGGAACTCGAACATCGTGCGCTCGTCCCGCACCGGCACGGCCCACTCCGTGTCGTGGTACGCGATGTACAGCGGATCCGAGCCGGCCCAGCCGCAGCGCGTGCATTCAGTCATCACTGTTCTCCGCAAGTGCGGCCAGGGCCGCTGCGATCAGCGCGGTGACGCTGGCCGCGTTGGTCTCGTGCGCTATCGTGTCGGTGCTCCACACGTTTTCAACGCCGGCCGCACGCACGGCGGCGAGCGCGTCACCGGCGAACAACGCGTGCGTGACGGCCAGATCCACCGATGCGGCGCCGGCAGTGTGCAACAGCTCGGAAGCGCGCGCCACCGTGCGCCCGGTGCTGGCGACGTCATCAAGGATCACCACCGCGCGGCCGTTCACGTCGACGTCGGGCAGGCGAATCTCGACATCGCGATCACCGTGCCGATGCTTGGTGCACACCGCAAAATCCAGCCCGAAGGCGCGTGCGCCGGCCGCGACCCATTGTGCGGCCTCCTCATCCGGGCCGACCAGCAACGGACGTTCGCGGTGTGCGAGCGCGACACCGGCGAGCAGTTCGGCTGCCGACAGCGCAATTGCCGCATCGACCGGCACCGCGTCGGACAGGTGCAGCACGCGGTGCAGATGCGGATCGACCGTGACCAACGCGTCGAACAACTCGGCAAGAAAGCCGCCCACGACCTTCTGGCTGACCGCCTCGCCGGGGCGAAATGCCGCGTCCTGACGCATATAGCCCAGGTAGGGCGCGACCAGCGTGAGGTGCCGCGCACCCAGCGTGCGCGCAGTACGCGCGGCGAACAGCAGCTCGACGAGCTTCTCGTTGGGGTCGTGCAGGCCGCGCAACATGACGGCATGGGGCGGCAGCACGGCGGGCAGGCGCAGGCGCAGTTCGCCGTCCGGAAAACGGTGACGCTCAATGGCCGCGGCGCGCAGGCCGGCTGCCTGCGAGAGTTTTTCCGCGACCGTGGCCTCGTCGTCGAAATGCAGCAGAATCCCTTCCACGTCAGAACTCCACGAACAGGTGTTGCACGCCGGCTGCCGGGCCGATGCGGTAGCCGTCGTCGCGCTCGGCCGCCTGGTGCGCGAAGCCCTGATCGGCCGGGAAGCTGGCGTGCACACGGTACAACAGCTCGCCGACGCGCACCGCGTCGCCGAGCTTGCGCACCAGTTCGACCCCTGCCCCCTTGACCTTGGGCGCGCCGGCCAGCCCGGCAATGCGCGCGATCTGCAGGTTGTCGATGGCGGTGACGACGCCGTCCGCGCGCGCGCGCACCTCGAAGCCCAGCCGCCCCAGTTCGGGCCGGTCGGCATCGAAGCCGCGCGCGCCCTGGGCGCGAATGATGGCGTCCATCCTGGCCAGCGCGCGCCCCGAATCGAGAATGTCGCGCGCGATCGCAAAACCCTCGCCGCCACGCACATCGGGGTCGAACTCGATCATGCGTCCGGCCAGGCGCAGTGCCTTCTGGCGCAGATCGGACGGTGCCTCGGGGTGGTTCTCCAGCACGCGCATGACGTCGCGCGCCTCGAGCGCCGGACCAATGCCGAGCC
>JACESY010000097.1 GCA_013911595.1 Azoarcus sp. | reverse complement strand
GTGCCGACGCGTCCTTGCGTACCGCCCGCCACGTACAACCGGGCGGGCTCGCCTTCCGTGCCACCGTCGAAGAGCTGCTGGCGTGCTCGATCGAGCCGGCGATCGGCACGCGTCGCGACGTCTATCTGTGTCATCGGGATTCGGTCGTCCCGCCCGATGCGATGCATGCCTACATGCGCGAGGTGACGTCCCTGCTGCACACGAGCGGACACGCCGACGACTATCTCGCGGACGTACGCGCAGCGCTCGTCCAGCCCCTCAAGCGGGGCGAACTCGCCGAATTTTGCGACCCTGACGAAATCATCGCGGGATTCCGCGTACCGGAGCATTCGATCGACCCGGGCTGGATCGCGGACCGTTTCGTCGGTGCCATCGCAGCCGAAGAGCGGGTGCACTTCGCAGCGCAGACCCGCGTCACCGGAGTGCGTCGTGACGACGCCCATCGGGACACCTGGCATGTCGAAACCCTGCAGGGCACGTTCGGCCCCTTCGACGTGGTGGTCAATGCCCTGTGGGAGGGACGGCTGGCGGTCGACCTCTCGGCCGGCATCGCACCACAGGGGACCTGGTCGCACCGCTATCGCAGGGCCTTGTTCGTGCGCACGCGCGATGCGCTCGACACGCCTTGTGCGACGATCGCCACCGGCCCGTTCGGCGACGTCAAGAACTACGACGGACGCAATTTCTACCTGTCGTGGTATCCGGCGGGCCTGGCCGCCGGCGGGGCGGGCGTATCCCCGCCGCCTGTCGTCGAACTCGATGACGCTGCACGACGTGCGTGCATCGACGAGATGTTCGCGCAACTCGCGCGGCGCCTGCCCTGGGTCGCCGACATCCGGCGCAATGCCGAGCACGTTCGGCTCGAAGGTGGCTGGGTGTTCGCGGCTGGCGGCGGTGCGCTTTCCGACCCGGCCTCGTCCTTGCATCGACGCTCGGACTACGGTGTCTGGCAATCCGACGGCTACGTGTCCATCGACACCGGAAAGTACTCGACCGCCCCCTGGCTCGCCCGCCGTCTCGCCAGGCAACTGTTGTGATCCGTCGTCCACCGGAACGCCTTGCGGGACGCAGTTCGCTCCGTACGACGTGTTACAGTTCGTAACGCCTGAGCGCCACGCCGGAGGCCACTGATGGACAAGATCGTCATCCTGTTCCTGTTCGGTACGTTGATGTTCGCCTCACCCTGGGTGCACTGGTGGGCGTCGGGCTCGCTGCCGTGGTACACGCCCTATCTGCTATGGGCGCTCCTGATCGTGCTGATCGCACTGGTGCAACGACGCGATGTCTGAGATCGGTACGCTCTACGCGGTCGGCGTCGCCTATCTTGCGGTGCTGTTCTTCGTTGCCTATGCGACCGACAACCGCTGGCTTCCCGATGCGCTGGTGCGCCACCCCATGGTCTATGCACTGGCGCTGGGTGTGTACGCGACCTCGTGGACCTACTACGGCAGCGTCGGCTTCGCGCAGATCCAGGGCTACAACTTCCTGACCATCTATATCGGCGTGACGCTGGCCTTCGTGCTTGCACCGGTCATGCTCGCGCCGTTGCTGCGCTTGGTGCGCGAGCACCAGCTCACCTCGATCGCCGACCTCTTCGCGTTCCGCTACCCGAGCCCGTGGACCGGCACCGTCGTGACGTTGTTCATGCTAGTCGGCGTGCTGCCCTACATCGCACTGCAGATCAAGGCGGTGGCCGAATCGGTGGCGGTGATCACGCAGGAAGCGCCGCCGCACCTGCTGGCGCTGGGCTTTTGCGCGACGCTGACACTGTTTGCGATCCTGTTCGGTGCACGTCACATCACGCCGCGCGAAAAGCACGAGGGCCTGGTCGTCGCGATTGCTTTCGAATCGGCCGTCAAGCTGCTCGCCCTGCTCGGCGTCGGGGCGCTGGCGCTGTTCGGCGTGTTCGGCGGACCCAACGGCCTGGGGCACTGGCTCACCGAGCACCCGTCGGCCATCCATGCGCTGTATGCACCGGTGCGCGAAGGCCCGTGGTTCACCTGCATCCTGCTGGCCTTCGCCGCCGGCTTTCTGCTGCCGCGCCAGTTCCACATGCTGTTCGTCGAGAACATGGACCCGCGCGCGCTCAAGACCGCGGCCTGGGCCTTTCCGGCCTTCCTGCTGCTGCTCAACCTGCCGATTCCGCTGATCCTGTGGGCCGGCCACGCGGCCGATCTGGACACACCGGCCGACTACTTCGTGCTCGGCCTGGTGGCGGATCACGGTTCGCGCTGGCTTATGCTGGCGACCTTCGTCGGGGGGGTATCGGCGGCCAGCGCGATGATGATCGTCACCACGCTGGCGCTGGCCGGCATGTGCCTGAACCATCTGATCCTGCCGGCGCACTTCCAGCAACAGACGCTGCCGCGCGAGAACCTGTACGGCTGGCTGCTGTGGGGCCGGCGCACGCTGATCGTGGTGATCATCGGCATGGGCTACGGCTTCTACCGCCTGCTCGAGGTGCATCACGGGCTGGTGCAGATCGGCCTGATTTCCTTCGTCGCAGTCACCCAGTTCCTGCCCGGTCTGGCCGGCCTGCTGCTGTGGCCGCGCGCCACGCGCACCGGCTTTCTCGCCGGCCTGATGGGCGGAATCGGTGTGTGGGCGACCTCGCTGATCCTGCCCCTGCTCTACCAGTCCGGCTTGCCGGTAAGCGACTTCAACCTGCAGCACTGGCTGGGCGCGTCGAGTCAGGACCGCTGGACCTTCGCCACCTTCTGGTCGCTGTCGATCAACGGCGCGCTGTTCGTGGCCGGCTCTCTGCTCACGCGCCCGACCGAGCGCGAAAAGGCGGCAGCCGCGGCAATGCGTCCGCGGGACGCGGCCGAGACGCCTCCGACCGTTCCGGAGGCGCGCAGCATCGGCGAATTCGAGGAGCGGCTGGCACAGGCGCTGGGGCCACAGACGGCAAACATGGAACTGGTGCGCGCGCTCGCCGATCTGGGGCTGACCCCCAACGCTTCGCGACCGGAGGAACTGGGGCGGCTGCGCGAGCGACTCGAGCGCAACCTGTCCGGCCTGGTCGGGCCGGCCCTGTCGCGCATGATCGTCGACAACCGCCTGCAGGTCGCGCCACCGGCGCGGCGCGCGCTGGCCGACAGTCTGCGCTTCGTCGAGGCGCGGCTGGCGCATT
Source organism: Azoarcus sp. (assembly GCA_013911595.1). GTDB lineage: Bacteria > Pseudomonadota > Gammaproteobacteria > Burkholderiales > Rhodocyclaceae > Pseudazoarcus. Next base: position 7,454 of record JACESY010000097.1, on the reverse strand, counting down.
CGAACGTGCGTCTGCAAGGCCTGGCCGCCGAGCTCGACACGCTGCGCCGCTACCACCGCGAGGTGCTCGAGGAACTGCCCCTGGGCGTTTGCTCGCTCACGCCCGAGGGCGAGGTGCTGATCTGGAACACGGCGATGGCACGCATCTCCGGCATCGCCGGCAGCCGCGCGATCGGCCGCACGCTGGCCGATCTCGATCCGCCCTGGCAGGGTGTTCTCGCCGCCTTCACAGAGGGCGACGACAACCATCTGTACAAGCTGCAGTTCGGCGTGCGCGGCCACGACCGCTGGATCAACCTGCACAAGGCGGCGATCGAGTCGATCGGCGGAGAGGGCGGCGGCGCGAGCGGCATCGAAGGCACGGTGGTGCTGGTCGAGGACCTGACCGAACTGCACATGCTCGAGAGCGAGGTCACGCACAACGACCGCCTGGCGTCGATCGGACGTCTCGCGGCCGGCGTCGCCCACGAGATCGGCAACCCGCTGACCGGCATCGCCTCGCTCGCGCAGAACCTGCGCTTCGAGACCGATGCGTCCGAACAGGACGCCTGCGTGCGCCAGATCCTGGTGCAGACGCGACGCATCAGCGACATCGTGCAGTCGCTGATCACCTTCGCCCACGCCGGCAACGACCCCTCGGCCACGCGCGAGGCGGTGCGCCTGCGCGAATGCGTCGACGAGGCCATCCACCTGGTGCAGCTCGGACGTGAGGGTCGCGGCGTTGCCTGCGAAAACCGCGTTCCGGCCGACATCGACGTGCACGCCAACGCCCAGCGTATGCTGCAGGTGTTCGTGAACCTGCTGTCGAACGCGATCCAGGCCTCAAGCGAGGGCGACCGCATCACGGTCGAGGCGCGGCGCGATGACGACACCGTCGAGATCAACGTCGACGACGAGGGCCGCGGCATCCCGTCGGAGCTGATCGAGCGCATCTTCGAACCCTTCTTCACCACCAAGCCGGCCGGCCAGGGCACGGGACTGGGGCTGTCGGTCGTCTACAGCATCGTCGACGAACATGGCGGCTCGGTCTCGGCTGCGAACCGGCCCGAACGGGGCACGCGCTTCACCCTGCGCCTGCCCGCGGAGGCGATGCCTGCATGAGACACATCCTGATCGTCGACGATGAAGCGGTGATCCGCGGCGCGTTGCGCCGCCTGCTCGAGCGCGAAGGCTACCGCTGCGCCGAAGCGGCCGACCTGGGGGAGGCGCGCGAGCGCTGTCGCGACACGCGCTTCGACCTGATCGTGTGCGACCTTCGCTTGCCCGACGGCGAGGGCATCGATCTGCTCGCCGAGGCGGGCGAGACGCCGGTGCTGATCATGACCAGCTACGCGAGCGTACGCTCGGCCGTCGAGGCCATGCGCCTGGGCGCGGCCGACTACATCGCAAAGCCTTTCGACCACGACGAGATGCTGATGATCGTCGCGCGCATCCTGCGCCAGCACGGGCTGGAGCGCGAGAATGACCACCTGCGCAAGGATCTGGCGCAGATCTACCCGATCGAGGGCATGATCGGCCGCTCGTCGGCGATGGCCAAGGTGTGCACGACGCTGGCCAAGGTCGCGCCGACCGACACCACGGTGCTCATCCGCGGCGAATCCGGCACCGGCAAGGAGCTGGTGGCGCGCGCGCTGCACGCCAAGAGCCCGCGTGCGGGCGTGCCACTGATGTCGGTCAACTGCGCGAGCATCCCCGAAACGCTGCTCGAATCCGAGCTGTTCGGCCACGAGAAAGGCGCATTCACCGGCGCGACCTCGAGCCATCGCGGGCTGATCGAGGCGGCCGATGGCGGTACCTTGTTCCTCGACGAAATCGGCGAGTTGACCACCGCCGCGCAGTCGCGCCTGCTGCGCGTGCTGCAGGATGGCGAGATCCGCCGCGTCGGCGCGACCGCCAGTCGCACGGTCGACGTGCGACTGGTTGCCGCGACCCACCGCGACCTCGAACAGATGGTGCGCGAGGGCAGCTTCCGCGAGGATCTGTACTACCGCCTCGAAGTCATGCAGATCCACCTGCCACCGTTGCGAGAGCGCGGCGACGATATCCCGCTGCTGGCCGAATTCCATCTGGAGCAGGCCTGCCGGCGCATCAAGAAGCCCTGCCCGTCCTTCACGCCGGAGGCGCTCGCGGCGCTGCAGCGCCATAGCTGGCCGGGCAACGTGCGCGAACTGCGCAACGCCATCGAGCGCGCGGTGATCCTCGCCGACGACGCCATTACGCCGGAGCTGCTCGCGCTGCATGCAGCAGCCGGCCGACGCGACACGACCGGAGAGCTGAGTCTCGACGATTACTTCCAGCGTTTCGTGATCGAGCACCAGGGCACACTCACCGAAACCGAGCTCGCGCGCCGCCTGGGCATCAGCCGCAAGGCGCTGTGGGAGCGGCGCGCGCGCATGGGCATCCCGCGCCCGCGGCCCGAGTCGCGCTGAGCGCACCAGACGTTACTCCGCGTAACACCTGTTACCCCAGGTAACGCCGCACACGCGCGCAGTGGCGCGCAATCCCCGTGATCCCGGCCCCCCTCCCTTGGCACACGGCTTGCTGTATGCATGTCAGCGCCCGCAAAAAAACAGAGCGCGTCATCATCAAAGGAGGAAGTCCCGTGACACAACTCACTTTAGAAGACCGTGTTGCGCACTGGCGTCGCACGCGAACCCTGATGATCACTCATCTGAGTATCTGGTTCGTGTTTGCCTATGCCGTGCACTGGTTCGCACCGTCACTGAACAACATCAGTTTCGTGGGATGGCCGCTGGGCTATTACTTCGCCGCCCAGGGTTCGCTGATCGTGTTCGTCGTCCAGCTCTTCTTGTTCTCGAAGCAGCAGGATGCGATCGACCGAGAATTCGGCGTCGCCGAAGACGACTAAGGGGAGAGACGACATGGCATTGTTCTCGTTCGAAGGGAAGTCGTTCATCGACAATCTCCCGAAGATCTACGGCATTTACACGGGGGGCTTTTTCGCGTTCTTCGCGCTGATGGCCTGGTTCGAAACACTGGGAATGAGCGCCGACATGATCGGCATCCTGTTCCTGTTGTTCACGATCGCGATCTACGCCTTCATCGGCATCCTGTCGCGAACCATGCAGGCCGACGCCTATTACGTGGCCGGGCGTTCGGTACCGCCGGTGTTCAACGGCATGGCCACCGCCGCCGACTGGATGTCGGGTGCGTCCTTCGTCGCCCTGGCGGGCGGCATTTTCATGGGCGGTCACGGCTACATGGCGTTCATCGTCGGCTGGACCGGCGGTTACGTGCTGGTCGCGACGCTGATGGCGCCGTACCTGCGCAAGTTCGGCTGCTACACCGTGCCGGACTTCATCGGCACCCGCTACGGCGGCAAGCTCGCGCGTTTTTGTGCGATCGTCGTGCTGGTGGTCGCGTCCTTCACCTATGTGACGGCACAGATCAACGCCACGGGCACCATCGCGGCACGCGCGTTGGGGATTCCGTTCGAATTCGGCGTGTGGTTCGGCCTGGCCGGCATCCTGGTGTGCTCGATGCTCGGCGGCATGCGTGCGGTGACCTGGACCCAGGTGGCGCAATACATCGTGCTGATCGTCGCCTATCTGCTGCCGGTGTTCTGGATGTCGATCGTGCAGGGCTTCGGGGTATTCCCGCAGTTCGCCTATGGCGACGCGATCGCGCGCATCATGGAACTCGAGCCGATGATCGGCGTGGGCACCGCAGCGACCGAATCGGTCGGCGGTCTGGGCGTATTGACCACCCTGCATGCCACTCCGGCCGAGGGCGCGATGGCGGCATGGAAGTTCATGACGCTGACCGCGTGCATGATGATCGGCACGGCCTCGCTGCCGCACATCCTGATGCGCTACTTCACGACACCTTCGGTGCGTGCGGCGCGCAACTCGGTGGCCTGGTCGCTGTTCTTCATCTTCCTGCTCTACTTCACCGCACCGGCGCTGGCCACGTTCAGCAAGCTGCAACTGCTGGATCCGAACCTGCCGACGGCGATCATCGGGCAGAGCATCGACCACGTGATGTCCATCGACTGGATCAACAAGTGGAGCGCGATCGACATGCTGGCGATCCGCGACAGCAACGGCGACGGCATCCTGCAGATCAACGAGTTCTTCCTGCGTGCCGACATCATCGTGCTGGCCACGCCGGAAATGGCCGGTCTGCCGTACGTGATCTCGGGCCTCGTTGCTGCCGGCGGTATGGCCGCTGCGATGTCCACCGCCGACGGCCTGCTGCTGGCGATCGCCAACGCCCTGTCGCATGACCTGTACTACAAGATCATCGACCCCAAGGCGGAAACCAAGAAGCGTCTGCTCACGGCGCGCATCCTGCTGCTGGTGATCGGGGCATTGGGCGCCTTCGTGGCATCGCTGAAACTGACCGGCATTCTCGGGGCGGTGGCCTGGGCCTTCTGCTTCGCGATGTCCGGCCTGTTCTTCCCGCTGGTGCTCGGTGTGTGGTGGAAGCGTGCCAACCGGGCCGGTGCGATCGCCGGCATGGTGGTCGGTCTGGCTGCGGGCTGGGGCTACCTGATCGCTGTACGCAGCGGCATGGACCCGTGGCTTGGCCTGGATCACCTGCGCTTCGGCATCGTCGGCGCGACGGCCAGCCTGGTCTCAATGGTCGTGGTAAGCTTGCTCACGCCGGAGCCGGACGAGGAAATCCAGCGCATGGTGGATGAGGTCCGCATCCCGCGCGGCGACACCATCGTCAGTCACAGTCACTGATGATCTGAAGGTGTCATGACAAGGCCGGGGCGAGGCAACTCGCCCCGGCTTTTTTCGGCCCCGGACACGGGGCCACTTCATCTGGATTCTGAGCGGAGTGCGCCAATGATCGAAGGAATCCCCGGCTGGGCGATCGCGCTGGACTACGTACTCGGCATGATCATGTGGACGCTGATCGGCCGATTCGGCATGCGGCTTTTCCTGCCCGAGGAAAGCAAGTTCTTCTTCAGCCGTTTCTTCATTCGCGTCACCGACCCGCTGCTGCGCCTGTTCGCGCCGATCACGCCAGGCTTTCTGATCGCACCGATGGTGCCGCTTTACGTAGCGTGGTTCTTCTTCATGGCGCGCTTCTACCTGATGCCCTGGCTGCTCGGCTATTCGGTGATGGGCATGCTGTCCTTTCCGCTCGAGAGCGAGATCGCGCTCGGCGTCACCTATCTGCTGAAGATGATCCTGCCCTGAGCACCGCCGCGGCGTCGAGGCTGCGGCGCAGGTCGCGTCGCACTTCCTGCCAGCGAAACCGCACCGAATTGCGCACAATCTCGGCGTCGAGCTGCTTCAGATGGTCGACGATCGGCGCCCATTCGACCAGCGCGCCCGGGCTTTCCGTGAAGGCGGCTTCGTCGTCGCCGAGCGCGGCCCAGTCGCATTCGGCCACGCGATGCCGGACCTGCTGCACGCCGGGAGCAAAGGCCTCTCCAGCCTCTTCGGGCACTCCGGTACGGGTCAGGATGTCTTCGACCGCGCCGCTCACGATGGCGCGTACATCCTGCTCTTGCGAATCGCTCTCGCGTGAGAGCAGCGCACCGGAATAGACCGCAAGGTCGGACAGACACGCAAGCCAGATCTGCCACTTGGCAATATTGATGCTGATGACGAATGGATCGTCGTCGAACAATTCCGGGTAGCGCATGCCAGCGCGCGTGCGCAGGTAGCCATACAACGAGGTCTGCGCGACGAAACTCGCGCGCGTGTCGAGAAAGCGCGCTAGCCCGTCGGCGTCACGCACCGGGTCCTCGCGCTTGCGCCCCAGACCCACGTAGTTGCGCAACTGACGCATCAATCCGACCAGTCGGCCCTCTTCCAGTTGCACCGGCCGGCGCTCACCGACTTCCGCAAATCCCGTTTCCCTGTCTATGCTCACCGGATGACCTCGCGCTGTCGAACGTGCCCCATTATAGGGCTTGTTTCCAGCCACCCGAGCCCTGGCCCGCCACGTCGCCGGACGTTCCCTGAGGACGCCCGGCAGCGCGGCGTTACCCTTCGTAGCAGGCGCTACCTCCGGTAACAGCAGCGCACCCGTGCGACGCCCGCAATGGCGCATGGAGAGGCAGGCTCAACCGGGCACAAGGCTTGCAAGCAGAACGGGCGAGGTCTTTAGAACGAGCCGAAACATGCCCGGTACCCGAGTCCGCGAAGCCTCCCCCGCGGTCACAATGCTGCAATCCCTGATCGTATTTCTGCGCGCGCACCGCCCGTATTCGTCGATTCCGCCCGCGCAGATCGAGTTTCTCGCCAAGCGCCTTCAGAGCCGCTACTACGCGAGCGGTCAGTCGGTCGTACCGGACGGCGGGTTATGTATCGTCCGACGCGGCCGCATCGAACTGTCCGGCGACGGCGCTACCGTGCTGGACGCCGGTGCAACGCTGCTCGGGCAATGCCGCGGAATCGCCGCAACCGACACGCTGTGTCTGGAACTCGATGCTGACGGACTCGACGCGCTGGTCCGACAGGCGCCCGCGCTGAGCCAGGCGCTGGGGGCTGCCGGCAGGCGACGGCGAGCGACTCGCGCCGGTCGCTCTTCCGGTTCGCGCCCGGATTAGCCTGCACGTGGCCGGTGGCGGCCACCGGCCACGCGTGTAATCTCATCGACGAAAAAAAGAAGCCCGGCCAGACGGCCGGGCTTCTTTCAATCCGGAGCGTCACTGAAGACGTCCGGAAACTTATGGTCCCCCGCTTGTGCCGTGTTGGCCGGGCATCCTGAACCGGTGGTTCAGGGTGGTCGCTTCTGCGTCCGCATCAGGTGCGCCCGACTGGGGGCGCTCGCACAGCAGATTCGCCGTCAGCAACCATGCTCTCGAGCATTGGTTCAAGGAATCTACGGCTTCCACGAACACCGCAGGGGATTGAGCTTGGCACGCCGCACCAGGCGGCTTCAGAAGAGCTTTTCCTGGCGCGCCAGAGCGTCTTCTAGACGTGCATTGACGTCTCCGATTCTACGCCGGAGTTCCGGCATGTCAAACCCGCCGGCGCGCTGGAATTCGATGAATTCGTGGGCCACATTGAGCGCGGTCATGACTGCCAGCTTCTCGCCGGTCGCACCGGTTTTTCCGGCCAGTTCGCGCAGTCGGGCGTCGAGCAGGGAAGCGGCCTCGAGCAGGCTGTCGCGCTCGGCCTCCGGACAGGCGACGCGATAGTCCTTGCCGCCCAGGCTGATCTCGATCGAGTCGTCGGCCATGTCAGTTCTCTTCAGCGCTGGGCAGCTTGTCGAGCAGGGCCTCGAGACGCTCGATGGCGCCACCGAGTTTCTCGGTCAGCTTGTGGTTTTCCGCCTCAAGGGCGGCAATGCGGGAACGCGCCGCGCGCAGTTCGGCCCGGCCGGCGTCGTGCAGGGTCACGACCTGTTCGACCAGTTCCTCAAGGCGCACGATTTCGCTGTTCATGCGCGGCATGGTAGTGTCCGCCCGGAAACCGGTCAAGAACGCTGGCAGCCGCGCCCCGCGGCGGCCCGCCATGCCCCCGGCCC
>JACESY010000096.1 GCA_013911595.1 Azoarcus sp. | reverse complement strand
AACCGACATACACGTCGGCTGCGCTGAAGCGGTCTCCCGCGATGTGGCGACGTCCGCGTACCGCAGCGGCCAGCTTGGCGAGGGCCGTCTTGGCGGCCCGGCCGAGGTCGTCATCGGCGCGGCGGCCGACCCACTTCAGGCCGAGCGCCAGCGCTTCGATCTCGTCGTCCGAGAACATCAGCGGCGGCAGCGTGAAACCGGGCCGCATCACGTAGCCCAGACCCGGCTCACCCTCGATTTCCGCGCCCATCGCCTGCAGCGTCGCGATGTCGCGATACAGGGTGCGTAGCGAAATGCCCAGCTCGTCGGCCAGGTGTCGCCCGCTGATCGGAGTGCGATGCTGGCGCAGCAACTGGAGCAGGTCGAGGAGTCGTGTTGAGCGGGACATCCGGGTAGGGGGCTATGCCGCGAGTGAGGCAGCCGGGGGCATGACGGGTTGGACTGGCCTAGTGTGAACCACAGTTGCCATCTGCGTAATCACGGTGCAGCATGCCCCAAAGCAGTGCGGACGGAGGGGGGCGGTGGACTCGACAACCGTGTATGCGAAGAGCCCGATCGGGCAAGAGGAGGTCGCGACGCGAGCGCGACATGTTCCGGCACGGCAACGTGCCTTGCTGATCATGGTGGATGGCCGGCGTTCGGTAGGCGAACTGTTGGCTAATCATCCCGCGGCCGATGAAGCCCTCGGCCACCTTTCCGCGCTGGCCGAGGGTGGTTTCATCGTCGAGGTCAGCAGTGCCGCAGTCACTACTCCGGCGGCCGATGTCCACTCGGGGCTGGAGGAAACAAAGCAGGTAGTCGTGCAGACGCTGATCGAGTTTCTCGGCCCCGACGCGGACGTGTTCGCGATGCGCGTCGAGGCGGTCGCCACCCGCGAGCAGCTCGCGACCGAGTGCGAGATGCTGTGCCGCATGCTCGAAGGCAGTGTCGGACGCGGGCCCGCCCAGCGCTTCCGGGAGACGGTCTTCCCGCTGTTGCAATAGGCATCCCTTCCATTCCCCGCGGCTTTTGAGCCGCCGGCCGTCCGCCAGACCTTCAGCCGCCGCTCAAGGCCTGCACGATCACCACGTCATCATCGGGCTCGAGCGAGCGGGCAAGGTCGAATTCCGAGCGCCCGTTGACGAAGATGCGCATGTGCGCCCGCGTTCGGCTCTGCTCGTCAATCAGCCGGAAGCGGATGCCCGGATAGCGGCGCTCCAGGTCGTCGAGCAATTCGTCCAGCGTCGTGCCTTCGGCCTCGACTTGCGCGCTCCCGGTGTAGGACTGCAGCGGTGTCGGGATGAGTACCTGCATCTTCGCACTCACGCGGTTTGCGCCGCCTCGACGGCGTAGATCTCGGGTAGGTGGCGCGCGATGCAGCGCCAGTGTGCGCCTTCATCGACACTCGCCCACAGCTCGCCGCTGGTGGTGCCGAAGTACAGGCCGACGGGATCACGCGCATCGGCGCACATCGCCTGACGCTTGACGGTCCACCACGCCTGTTCGCGGGGCATGCCCTCATCGAGTCGCTGCCAGCTTGCCCCGGCGTCCTGCGTGGCGTACACGGCGGGGCGCCCGTCCGGGCTGGTGCGTGGCCACACGTCGCGCCCATCCATCGGAAATACCCAGGCGGTGTCGGCGTCACGCGGATGCACGACCATCGGAAAGCCGACGTCGCCGACTTCGCCCGGCATGGTCCGGCCGATGCGCTGCCAGCGGTTGGCGGGGCGGTCGAGCCGGTAGATGCCGCAGTGGTTCTGCTGGTAGAGCCGGTCCGGATTCGTCGGGCACATGCGCACGCAGTGCGGATCGTGGAAGGTCGGATCCTTGGGCTCGAAGCCCTCGACCACGTCGAGGCCCTCGAGCAACGGCGCGAAGCTCTCGCCGCCATCGGTCGACTCGTGCACGCCACCGCCCGACATCGCGAAGTACAGGTGCCGGGGGTCGCGCGGATCGACGATGATTGAATGCAGTTTGGGTCCGTCGGGCGTGCCGTCCTGTGCCGTGCCCATCCAGCGGCGGTAGTCGGGATCGTCGTTGACGTAGGAGAACGGCCGCCACGTGTCACCGTCGTCGTCGGAGCGGAACAGCCCCTGTGGCGAGGTCCCCGCATACCACGCACGCGGCTCGTTGGCGTGGGCGGGCGTGAGCCAGAAAACCTGGCCGACCGCGCGCCCGGCGCCATCGGGCGCCTTGGCGAAAGCCGGCGGGCGTGTGGCCTCGGTCCAACTCGCGCCGAAGTCGGTCGAGCGAAAGATTGTCGGCCCTAAATGGCCGGTGCTCGCCGCGGCCAGCAGGGTGCGCCCGTCGCGCGGGTCGAGCACCAGGTGGTGGATGATGTGACCCAGGAAATGCGGGCCGTCGGCGCTCCAGCGCTCGCGTGCGGCGTCGCCGCGGAAGATCCATGCGCCCTTGCGCGTGGACACCAGAATCGTCGGTTCGCGTTGCATCGTTGTTCTCCTCACCTGGGTCGGCCGGGATGGCGTCCCTCTTGCGTGGTCGAATGGTGACGGGCGAAATCGACATCGCCACGGCGGTCGCGGCTTGTTCATCGATCCTGTCGCGCGACGCAGCAGCAATTACTGCGATGCAGAGTATGACGAAGTGTTGACCGCAGGGGTGCCCTCGGCTACTGTCGTCAATGACGAATGGATTGAAAGTCTCCTGCTTCCGTGCCCTGGCCGGACCATTCGCGCGGCCCGTGCAGTGATCTCGTCCGCGACGTTGGTCGACGGATGTTGCGCGGATTGCCCAGGCTTGGTTCCATTTCGCTTCTCCGGCGACACCCCCGGGACGGTCCCAGACCTTCCCGGGGTTTTTTTGCGTCGGGAACCTGCATTGCCTATTCTCGATCCATGACGATATCCGGTTCGCCGGCAATCAGGGAGGAGGCAGGCATGCATTCAACAAGATGGCCGGCGGTGTTTGCCGGGGCGGCGATGATCGCGGCTGCGGCCGCCGCGAATGCGGATACCGTCAAGGTCACGCCACTGGGCAGCCACGACGGCGAGTTCTGTCCGCTCGACCGCGCGTTGGTGTTCGAGGACCCCGACGGCACGCGCATCCTCTACGACGCGGGCCGCACCGTGCGCGGCCCGGACGACCCGCGGCTCGGCAAGATCGACGTGGTGTTGCTCAGTCACGTGCATGGCGACCATCTGGGTGACGCGATTCAGCCGCAAGCCAACGCCGGCACCTGTGGCAAGCCGGATTTCTCGGTCAAGGTCACGCCCGAGTCCAACAGCGTGAACATCGTCGTCGGCAAGAAGGCGAAGTTCATCGTCGGCGGCGAAATGCCGGCCTTCTTCCAGAACCGTGTCGAGGCCGCCGGTGGCGAGCGCGGCCAGGTGCAGCTCGTGCGATTCGGTGCGTCGACCAAGGTCGGTGGCGTGGACATCGCCAGCGTGCCGGCCGTGCACAGCAACGGCCTGTCGCCGATCTTCATCGGCAGCGAGTACGCCAAGATGCTCTCCGAAGTCGGCCTGACCGCCTACGTCGGTCCGCCGGGCGGCTACGTGCTGACGTTCAGCAACGGTCTGGCCGTGTATCTGTCGGGCGATACGGGGATTACGGCCGAGCAGGATCGCGTGGTGCGCGGTCACTACGGCGCGAAGCTCGCCGTGCTCAACATCGGTGGCACCTTCACCACCGGCCCGCGCGAGGCGGCCTATGTGATCAACGATCTCGTCAAGCCGGCCGCGGTGATTGCCTCGCACGCCAACGAGCTCGCCACCGAAGGCGGCAAGCTGAGGGAGGGCACCAAGACCGAGGCCTTCATCAAGGCCGTCGAGGTGCCGGTGCACCTGCCCCTGTCGGGGCGCACGATGGAGTTCGACGGCGCAGCGAAATGCACGAGCGGTTGCTGAGCCGGATGCAGACGTAGAAACGGGGCGTCCGTGGTCGCCCCGTTTGCGTTTGCGCAACGCGCGTTCAGCCGTGTGCGGGCGTGTCGAGTGCGATGTCCACCATCAACTCATGGCCGAGGCCGTCGAGCATCTCGCGCAGTGTTTCGTCGGCCAGCGCCTCGGGCACGACGAGCAGGGCGTGCACCTTGAACACGTGCGGCTCGTCCGGGCGCTCGCCGACGATTTCGGTGTCGAGGTTCTCGATGCTCACGCCGCGTTCGGCCAGGCTAGTGGACAGCCGGCGCACGATGCCGGGGCGATCGGGGCCGGCCAGTTCCAGGCGCAGCAGACGCCGTCCGGCAGGGACCGGGCGGGCATCGCTGCGCGCGATGGCGATCGACAGGCCGTCGTCCTCGAGTTTCCTGAGCGCGGCAATCACGGTGTCGGCGTCGTCCGGTGCGACCTGCAGATGCACGATGCCGGCGAACTGGCCGGCGACGCTGGTCATGTGGCTGTCCGCCCAGTTCACTGCAGCGGCCTGGGCGCAGTCGGAAACCTTGCGCACGATGCCCGGCTTGTCGGGGCCGATCACCGTGACCACTAGTGAAGTCGTCAGCGCGCTCTCCTGCTCGACCAGCTTGACCGTGCGGCGGATCATCGGCGCGCGCGTGGCGAAGCGCGCATCCTGCGCTTCGGCAGGCAGCGTGCCGTGTTCGGCCGCGTGACGCACCACCTTGCGTACCAGGTTCAGGCCCAGCGGACACAGCGCGCGTTCCCACAGGTCGCGCGCGCTCTCGCCCTTGAGCACGAAGCACCAGTCCTGCGCGGCGATGGCGCCATCATCCCAGCCCTTTTCCAGGTGGTAGATCGAACCCCCGGCGATGGGGTCGCCTTCGAGCAACGTCCATTCCACCGCGGCGATACCGCGGTGGCGCGGCAGCAGCGAGGGGTGGTAGCCGATGCCGCCGATTTTCGCGCGTGCCAGGGCCTCCTCGGTGACGAAGGCGTGCGTGTGGGCCGCGATGATGAGGTCGCAGTCCTCCTGCAGGGCCGAGCCCGGTACGGTGCGCGGGCTCTCCAGTATGGACAGCGGCAGGCCGGCCTTCGCCGCGGCCACGGCCAGACGGTCGTCCTCGGCCGGCGCGACGACGCGCACGACCTCCATGCCGTCTTCGAGCAGGTTCGCGAGAACGGTCGCGCCGAAATAGCGCGAGCCGATGACGGTGCACCTCATGGGCTTCTCCTGTATCGGTTGCGGGCGTGCCGCAGCACGCCGGGTGGGGGCGATGTTACCGCGTTCGCGGTGTCCTTTCGTCGTCGGTTTCGCGCAGCGCGCCACGCAGCGGCGCTGTCGCCGTGACCAGTCGGAGCGCATACTGGCGGTGACCTCATTGATCCCGCATGCGGGCGCTGACTGCGATGGATTCAGCCTTCTTTGTGCAGTTGGACGCGGCGCCAGCCGTGCATGCGGCCCTGGCCGGCATCGGCCGCACCGAGGACGTACATTGGTCGCCCGACGGGCGGCGCATCGCGCTGGCTGCGTTCGCGCGCAATGCCCTGCTGGTGATCGACGTGACCATTGGTGACGGCGATGTGCCGCGGCTGGAATTGATGCGTTCGGTGGAAGTGCGTTGCGCGGCTTTTCGTTGCCCGCACGGGGTGTTCTGGATCGACGAGCGGACCCTGATGGTGGCCAACCGCGAGGGCGACGTGCTGGTCGTCGAGCCCCCTGCCGGGATCCGTGCTGCTGGGGTGCGCGAAGTCGAGGTGCTGCAGACGCTGCGTGCGAAGGGACCGGATCAGGTGATGACCCCTGGGTCGGTCAGTGTCGCCCGCGTCGGCCCCGATCTCTATGAAGCCCTGGTGTGCAACAACTACGTCGACCGCGTCACGCGCCATCTGCTTGACGCCCGCGCAGCCTATGCGATCCGCAGCAGTTGCGTATTGCTGCATGCCGGACTGGGTGTTCCCGATGGGGTCGCGGTCAGCCACGACGGTGAATGGATCGCGATCTCGAACCACGAACACCACTGCGTCTGGCTGTATCGCAACCGCATCGATCTCGATGCCGAATCCGCGCCCGAGGGCGTTCTGGAGGGGATCGGCTATCCGCATGGCGTGCGCTTCATGCCGGACAACGGACACATCCTGGTTGCCGATGCGGGCGCGCCCTGTGTGCACCTTTACGCGCGCGGTGACGCGGGGTGGGGGGGGGCAGCGCACGGCAGCACGGTCGCTGCGCGTGTTCGACGACGAAACCTATCTGCGCGGCCGCCACAATCCCAAGGAAGGTGGCCCCAAAGGCATCGCACTCGACCCCGCCGGGCGGGTCATGGCGATCACTTGCGAGGAGTGTCCGCTGACCTTCGTGGATCTGAGACCGTTCGTCCTGGCCCGATCTGCGGCGAACGGGACGGACGCGGGCGCCGGAGTCGAACGCATGCGCGCGATCGTTCTGCGCGAGGCCGCGCGTGCGCGCAGTTCGGACATCGCGGCGTGGCAGCAGGCGACGGAGCGCTTGCGTGCCATTGAGTCCAGCCTGTCGTGGCGGATGACGGCACCATTGCGCTGGATCGCCAACCGCGTGCGGCGCTGAGCGGGCCCTGAAGAGGCCACTTGCGGTGGACGTCGGACGTGCCACGAGTACCATCGCACGCTGTGATGGGCGGGAGTGCTGCGGTGGCAGAACGGCGAGGTCCGGGATGGGTGTTCGTGTGGTCGGTGCTGGTGCTCGCCGGGTTCGTTGGTGTCGGTGTCGCGCGGCCCGATGCGCTGGCCGGTTCGGCCTCGCTCGCGCTCGAGTTCACGACGAAGCACTTCGGCTGGCTCTACCTGTTCGCCACCACCGGTTTTCTGGTGTTCTGCCTCAGCGTGGCCCTGTCGGACTACGGCCGCATCCGTCTGGGTGCCGACGGCGAGGTGCCCGAGTTCTCGTATCCGACCTGGCTGGGCATGATCTTCTCGGCCGGCATGGGGGTCGGTCTGGTGTTCTGGGGCGTGGCCGAGCCGATGACGCACTACATCGAGCCGCCGCTGGGTCGGGCCGATGCGCGCAGCCCCGAAGCGGCGCGGCTGGCCATGCAGTACTCGCTGTTCCACTGGGGCTTTCACCAGTGGGCCAACTTCGCCGTCGTCGGTCTGGCCATCGCCTATGTTCGCTTTCGCCAGCAACGCCCCGGCCTGATCAGCGAGACCTTCCGCGCCAGCCTCGGCGCACGGGTCGACGGGCCGATGGGGCACACCATCAACGTGCTGGCCGTGGTTTCCACGGTGTTCGGTGTGGCGACCACCTTGGGGCTGGGCGTGATCCAGATCAACAGCGGTCTGGGTGTGGTGGGCGGTGTAGCCTTCGGCGTCGAGCCGCAGCTGATGATCCTCGGAGGCATCACGGTTGTCTTTTTGCTGTGCTCACTGCTCCCGCTGGAGAGCGGCGTGCGCTACGTCAGCGACGCGAACATGGTGCTCGCCGCGGTGCTGCTGCTGTTCGTTTTTTTCGCCGGGCCGACCGACTTCATCACCGCGGCGATGACCAACGCCATCGGCGACTATTTCGCCAACATGATCGGCATGAGTCTGGTGATGACGCCCTACACCGGCGGCGACTGGGTCGAACGCTGGACCATCTTCTACTGGGCCTGGGGCCTGTCGTGGGCGCCGTTCGTGGGCAGCTTCATCGCGCGCATCTCGCGTGGCCGCACGATTCGTGAGTTTGTGCTCGGCGTGATCGGCATGCCGGTGTTGCTCAGCGCGCTGTGGTTCGCGACTTTCGGAGGCTCGGCCCTGTATTTCGAGATGTTCCGCGGGGCCGAGATCGGCGACGCGGTAGCGGCTGAGATGAGTTCGGCGCTGTTCGCGACGCTGGACCTGCTGACCGGCGCCAACGTGCTGGGCGTGGCGATGCTGGTGCTGATCGTGCTGTTTGTGATCACCTCGGCCAACTCGGCGACCTTCGTGCTCGGCATGTTCACCAGCCGTGGCGCGCTTGTGCCCAAGCGCCTTCTGCGCCTGAGCTGGGGCGTCATACAGGTGGCGGTAGCCGGTGTGCTACTGCTCTCGGGCGGACTGGCCGCGCTGCAGACCATGTCCATCGTCGCGGCCTTCCCGTTCATGGTGCTTATGCTGTTCATGGCCGCCTCGCTGCTCAAGGCGCTGCGCGACGAGCGACGTCAGCGCGAATTACACGAAGCCGTCATGTGGGAGCGCATGCAGCGTCTGGTCGAGGCCGAAGAGGCGCGCCGTGAGGCGGCGGCCACCGAAGACACATTGGCTGGACGCGATACCTGAGCGATGTAACGCCAAGGTTCGACGTGCCAAATCCCTTCCCGGAGAAACGATGTACCGCCAGTTGCTTGCCATCCTGTTCCTTTTCGTATCGCCACTCGCAGCGGCAGGTGAGTGGCGCGAGAGCCCTGCGATTGCGCGCCTGTTCGATGAGGCTGGCGTGCGCGGTACCTTCGTCGCCTTCGATCCGGTGAGCGGAGGTATGGTCGGACATGACGAGACCCGTGCCCGGACGCGTTTCATACCGGCTTCGACCTTCAAGATCCCGAACTCGCTGATCGGGGTGGCGCGCAGGTCGGTGCGCGATGTCGACGAGGTCCTTCCCTGGGGCGGGGGCAAGACGACGTTCCCGCAGTGGGCGCGGGACATGAGCTTGCGCGAGGCGATCGCGATGTCCAACGTGCCGATCTACCGCGAACTGGCGCGCCGCACCGGCCTGGACGCGATGCGCAAGGAGGTCGCGCGCATCGATTACGGCAATGGCGAAATTGGCGTTGTCGTCGATCGCTTCTGGCTCGATGGACCGCTGGAAATCAGCGCCGTCGAGCAAGTACGTTTTCTCACGCGACTCGCGCGTGGCGAACTCGATTACCCGGCCGAAACCCAGGCCGCAGTGCGCGGAATCGTGCTGCTCGAAACCGCGGACGGTGTGCGCATGTACGGCAAGACCGGCTGGCAGGGTGCGCCCGATCCCGGCATCGGCTGGTGGGTTGGCTGGGTCGAGCGCGGCAATACGGTGCACGCCTTCGCGCTCAACATCGACATGCGCTCGATGGACGATGCTCCGACGCGTATCGAGCTCGGCAAGGCGGCATTGCGGATTCTCGACCTGTGGCCGTGACCGGTCGTGACGGCTGCGGTCATCCCTTCCCGCGGCCGCGCCAGATGGTGGTGTCGATCTGGTCGGCCAGTTCCGGGTAGTCGTCCGCGTTGAAGCGCGGTTCCTGGCCCGCGGCCTTTTGCGCGAAGTAGTCGCGCGTGAGCTTTACGACCAGTTTGGACAGCAAGACGATGGCGATCAGATTGATCGTCGCCATCAGGCCCATCGCCGCGTCGGCCGCGTTGAACACCGTGGCGACCGCTTCCCACGCGCCCCACAGCACCATCGCCAACACGCCGCAGCGCAGCACTGTAACGCCGGTCCGCCCGTCCAGGCCGAGGTAGGCAAGCGCGTTCTCCGCATAGGAATAATTGCCGATGATGGACGTGAAGGCGAAGAAGAAGATCGCGATCGCGATGAAGTAGCGTCCGAAGGTGCCGATCTGCGATTCGACCGCAGCCTGTGTCAGTACGATGCCGGTCAACTCGCTCTCGGGGGTGTATACGCCCGAGAGCAGGATGACGACCGCCGTGGCGGTGCAGATCAGCAAGGTGTCGATGAACACGCCCAGTGCCTGCACGAAACCCTGCGACGACGGATGATGCGGCTGCGGTACGGCGACCGCGGCGATGTTGGGTGCCGAGCCCATGCCGGCCTCGTTCGAGAACAGGCCGCGCTTGATGCCGTTGAGCATTGCGCCGAGGACGCCGCCAAAGGCCTGCTCGATGCCGAAGGCACTCTTGAAGATCAGTGCGACTGCGGCCGGCACCTCGGAGAGGTTCATCGCCAGAATGACGAGCGCCATGAGCAGGTACAAGCCGGCCATGATGGGGATGACCAGTTCGGCCACGCGCGCGATCTTGCGGATGCCGCCGAAGATCACGATGCCGGCGAGTATTGCGATGCCTACGCCGACAGCGATCTTCGGCACACCGAAGGCGCCTTCGATCGCCTCTGCAATGGAGTTGGCCTGCACCGCGTTGAAGACCAGACCGAAGGCGAGGATCAGGCACAGCGAGAAGGCCACCGCCAGCCAGGGCATTTTCAGCCCCTTAGCGATGTAGAAGGCCGGTCCGCCGCGATACAGGCCATGGTCGCTGTGTCCGCGCACCTTGTACAGTTGTGCCAGCGTGCTCTCGGCATAGGCGGTAGCCATGCCGACCAGGGCCACCATCCACATCCAGAAGATCGCACCCGGCCCGCCCAATGCGATCGCCACCGCGACACCTGCGAGGTTGCCGGTGCCTACCCGCGACGCGAGGCTGGTGCATAACGCCTGGAACGGGGTGATGCCGCCGGCGTCGTGTTCGCGTGAGCCGGAGATCGAGCGGATCATCTCCGGGAAGTGGCGGAACTGCAGAAAGCCCAACCGCAGCGTGAAGAACACGCCGACCGCGAGCAGCCCGTAGACGAGGACGTAGCCCCACAGGACGTCGTTGAGAAAGTCGATGATCGGAATCATGCGCGCGCTCCGTTCGGTCGGCAGTGCGTTTCTGGGGTGGTGCCACGCGCAAGCCACGCGACAACGTGGGCGCGCGCCGGGCGGCCGCCCGAGGGTGCTGGGGTCATGCTATCGAAGTGACCGACAGGGCACAATCGGCAGGCGCGAGCCTGCGATCAGGCGCGAAAGATCGGGTCGGAAATCGAAAGCCGCTGCGGGTCGATGGGCGGCATCGGCAGGCCGATCATGATCGACCATTGTCGCAG
>JACESY010000095.1 GCA_013911595.1 Azoarcus sp. | reverse complement strand
ACGAACTCGATGCGCTGTTGGGTCGCCTCAAGGCCCGCCAGCGCGAGCTGGCCGACGGTCACGGGCGTTACGTGCCGCTGGCGCTCAAGATCGCACCCGACCTCGATCACGAGCAGATCGTCGCAATCGCCGAGCTGCTGCGCCGCCACCACATCGATGGCGTCATCGCCACCAATACGACGATCTCGCGCGAACGCGTGCTGGGCCTGCCCCGCGCCAACGAACAGGGCGGGCTGTCAGGCGCGCCGGTGTTTGACGCCTCGACCGCAGTCGTGCGACGCCTGTCCGAGCTGCTCGCCGGTGAGGTGCCGATCATCGCCGCCGGCGGCGTGATGCGTGCCGATGATGCGCGTGCCAAGCTCGAAGCCGGCGCCCAGCTCGTTCAGTTGTACACTGGCCTGATCTATCGCGGCCCGCGACTCGTGCACGAATGCGTGCGCCGCACGGCCGATTTCGTCGACGCCGCCTCGCAGGCCGCGAGCTGACGCGGCCCGTGCTCGGACATAATCGGAATATTCCTATAACTGCGACAGGGTTGAGTGCTTAATTCCTGCGCGGGATAATCCGGGCCACATGTCGGCATCCACTATGAGCAGCTACTTCTTTCTCGTCATCGGCGCAGTCCTCGTCAACAACGTCGTTCTCGTGCGCATGCTCGGGCTGTGCCCGTTCATGGGCGTGTCCAAGAAGCTCGAGACGGCGATCGGCATGGGCGCGGCCACGACCTTCGTGCTGACGCTGGGTGCAGGCAGCGGCTACCTGATCGACCGCTACCTGCTCGAGCCCAACGATCTGGGCTATCTGCGCACGCTGTGCTTCATCGTGGTGATTGCCGCGATCGTGCAGCTCACCGAGCTCGCCATCGAGAAGACCAGCCCGCTGCTGCACCGCGTGCTGGGCATCTACCTGCCGCTGATCACGACCAACTGCGCGGTGCTCGGCGTGCCGCTGCTCAACGCCGGTCTGGCGAACGATTTCGTCGAGTCCCTGCTCTTCGGCTTCGGCTCCTCGGTGGGCTTCACGCTGGCACTCGTGCTGTTCGCAGGCATTCGCGAGCGCCTGGACGGCGCGGACGTACCCCTGCCCTTCCGTGGCACGGCCATCGCGATGATCACCGCCGGCCTGATGAGCCTGGCCTTCATGGGCTTCGGCGGACTGGACCGGTTCCAGTGATGCGCTCGCAGTTGTCCATTCCACGCGAGGTGCGCCAATGCTGACCGCCCTGCTCGTCATGGCCGGCCTGGCACTGGTCATCGGTGCCGCCCTGGGCTGGGCGTCGATTCGCTTCAAGGTCGACGCCGACCCGCTGGTCGACCAGATCGACGCGATCCTGCCGCAGACGCAGTGCGGTCAGTGCGGCTATCCGGGCTGTCGCCCGTATGCAAAGGCGATCGCCGATGGCGAGGCCGACATCAACCAGTGCCCGCCGGGCGGCGAGGAAGGCATACGCCACCTGGCCGATCTGCTGGGACGTGAATTCAAGCCGCTCGACGAGACCCACGGCATCGAAAAGCCCAAGTCGGTGGCGGTCATCGACGAGGATCTGTGCATCGGCTGCACGCTGTGCATCCAGGCCTGCCCGGTCGACGCCATCGTCGGCGCAGCCAAGCAGATGCACACCGTGGTCGACCCACTATGCACGGGCTGCGAGCTGTGCGTCGCGCCCTGCCCGGTCGATTGCATCTACATGGAGCCACTACCGGAAACGGTCGAGAACTGGAAATGGCGTTACCCCGTGTTCAAGCTGGAGCAGGCCTCGTGATCGGGAAGCTGTTCGGATTCAACGGCGGCGTCAAGCCCAAGACCCACAAGGACGACTCCGCGCGCGAGCCCATCGCGCGTGCGCCGATGCCTGCGCGCCTGATCGTACCGCTGCGCCACAACACGCGGGCCATCGCTCGCCCGGTCGTCGAGATCGGCCAGCACGTGCTCAAGGGCGAGCGCATCGGCGGCGCCGAGGGCGTACTGGGCACGGCCTGCCACGCCCCGACCTCGGGCACCGTGGTCGACATCGCCGAGCACACCATGCCGCATCCGTCAGGCTTGCCGACGCTGTGTGTATACATCGAGCCCGACGGCGAGGATCGCTGGACCGAGCTCAAGCCCCTCGACTACGCCAGTTGTGGTTGCGGCGACCGTCAGGCAGTACTCGATTTCCTGCGCGATTCGGGCATCGTCGGCATGGGCGGCGCGGCCTTCCCGAGCCACATCAAGGTCGGCACCAAGCGGGTTGCGCACACGCTGGTCCTCAACGGTGCCGAATGCGAGCCGTGGATCACCTCCGACGATCGCCTGATGCGCGAGCGCGCGGATTCGATCCTTCGCGGCGCCCACATCCTGAGTGAGCTGCTGGGCGCACAGCGCATCCTGGTCGGCATCGAGGACAACAAGCCGGAGGCCATCGCCGCGATGCGCGAGGCCGCTGCGAGCCTACCCACCGCCGAGGTCGTGGTGGTGCCCACGCTCTACCCGGCCGGTGGCGAGAAGCAGCTCATCCGCGTGCTCACCGGCATCGAAATCCCGCACGGCAAGCTCGGCACCGAGTTTGGCGTGCAGTGTTTCAACGTTGGCACGGCCGAGGCCGTGCATCGCGCCTTCGACCTGGGTGAGCCGCTGCTCTCGCGCGTGGTCACGCTCACCGGAAACGTCGAGCATCCGCGCAACTGGGAGGTGCTCATCGGTACGCCGATCGAGGACCTGCTGGGGCTGGCCGGCCCCAGGGACGACACCGACCGCTACATCCTCGGCGGGCCGATGATGGGCTTTGCCGCGCCCGACCTTTCGGTTCCGGTGGTCAAGGGCACGAACTGCGTGATCGCCGGCTCGCAGGCGCTCTTTCCCTATCCGCCGCCCGAGCAGCCGTGCATCCGCTGTGGCGCCTGCGCCGAGGTCTGCCCGGCCGATCTGCAGCCGTTCGAGCTGTACTGGTACGCGCGCTCGAAGAACTTCGGCAAGGCGCAGGAATACCATTTGTTCGACTGCATCGAATGCGGCTGCTGTGCCTACGTCTGCCCGTCGAACATTCCGCTGGTCGATTACTACCGCTTCGCCAAGAGCGAGATCTGGGCGCGCGAGCGCGAGCACGACGCGGCCGACGCGGCGCGCGAACGCTTTGAATTCCGCAACTATCGGCAGGAACGCGAGAAGGCCGAGAAGGCCGCGCGCCTGGCAGCCAAGGCGGCCGAGACCAAGGCCAAACTCGCCGCGAAAGGCGACGCCGAAGCCGAGCCGGCAAAACCTGACGATGATCCCAAGAAGGCACTGATCGCCGCCGCGCTGGCGCGTGCCAAGGCGCAGAAGGAGAGCGTCGCGCCAAAGAACACCGACGAGCTGCCGCCCGAGGTGCAGGCCGAAATTGCCGAAATCGACGAGCGCCGCAAGCCGCTCACCGGGGAGGAAGCCGCGCGCCAACCCGTCGCCGAGCCAAGCGCCGAGGAAGCGGGCGAAGCCGCTGCGCACACGCGCGACGAAGACACCAAGAAGGCGCTGATCACGGCCGCCATCGAACGCGCGCAGGAACAGAAGGCCGAGCAGGCCGAACGAGAGCGCGACGACAAATGACGCCCGACGCGACGGAATCCCGCACATGATCCATTCGCCCTACATCCGTACCGGCGCCAGCGTGCACGCGGTCATGCGCAACGTGCTGTTCGCGCTCGTGCCGGGCATCGCGATCTACGTGTGGCAGATCGGCGCGGGCATTCTCGTGCAACTGGCCATCGCCACCGTGGTCGCGCTCGCCGCCGAGGCGCTGGTGCTGCGCCTGCGCGCCCGCCCGGTGGGCATCGCGCTGACCGACCTGTCGGCGGTGGTCACGGCCTGGCTGGTGGTGCTGAGCTTCCCGCCCATCGTGCCGTGGTGGATCACGGCCTTCGGCGTGGTCATCGCCATCGTCGCGGTCAAGCACCTTTACGGCGGTCTCGGCCAGAACCCGTTCAACCCGGCGATGGTCGGCTACTGCGCGATGATCGTCGCCTTCCCCTCGCTGATGGCGCAATGGCCGCCAGCAGGCGCCCTGGACTTCGCCACCCAGCTCGAGCTGATCCTCGGCGGCGTGCGCGAGATCGATGCAATCACCGGCGCGACCGCCCTCGACGCGTTGCGCACCGGCCTGCGCGCCGACGACGCGACCGTGCCGCTCGTAATGCAGCGCGAGGCCTTTGGCCTGCTTGCCGGGCGCGGCTGGGAATGGATCGGCCTGGGCTATCTGGCCGGAGGCCTGTGGCTGTTCGCGCGGCGCATCATCACCTGGCACCTGCCGGTGGCCTTTCTGGGCACGCTGGCGGTCATCTCCACGCTGATGTGGCTGCTCGACCCGCAGCAGTTCGCCTCGCCGCTGTTCCATCTGCTCAGTGGCGGTGCGCTGCTCGCCGCCTTCTTCATCGTCACCGATCCGGTCTCGGGTTCGACAACGCCGCGCGGCAAGCTGATCTTCGCCGCCGGCATCGCCATCATCGCCTACGTGATCCGCAACTGGGGCGCATTCCCCGAAGGCATCGCCTTCGCCGTGCTGCTGATGAACATGTGCGTGCCGCTGATCGACATGAAGACCCAGCCACCGGTGTTCGGTCACAAGGAGGAGCGCCGCCCATGAGCGACGAGCGCTACACGGCCAGTCGCACAGCACTGCGCACCGCAGGCATCATGGTGGTGTTCACGCTGGTGTTCACGGCGCTCATGGCCGCCACCTACCGGCTCACTGCGCCAAGCATCGCCGAGGCCGTACAGACCCACAAGATGCGGCTGATCCACGACATCCTGCCGCCGGGCAGCTACGACAACGATCTGCTCGCCGATTTCGTCGAACTCGGGCCCACGCCCGAACTCGGACTGGACCGCGGTGGTCAGGTCTACCGTGCCCGCCTTTCGGGCGCCCCGGCGGCACTGGTGCTCGACGTGGTCGCGCCGGACGGCTACGCCGGGCGCATCGCGCTGGCCGTGGCCGTAGGCAACGAAGGTCAGATGTCGGGCGTGCGGGTCACCGAGCACGGCGAGACACCGGGACTGGGTGACTACATCGATCCGGCCAAGGACCGCAACCGCGCCTCGCCCTGGATCGACCAGTTCGAGGGGGCCTCTTTCGATCGCGTCCCGCCGTCGGACTGGCGTGTGCGCAAGGACGGCGGCAGCTTCGACTATCGCGTCGGCGCGACGATCAGCGCGCGCGCGGTGACCGACGCCACACGGCGCGCGCTCGAATGGGCCACGACCCACCGCGACGCGCTGTTCGACGCACCGGCGGGCAGCCGGCTGGAACTGGAGTGAAAGGCATGGACTGGCAACGATTCCGCGAAAACTCGTACAACGGCCTGTGGAAGCAGAACCCCGGCCTGGTGCAGTTGCTCGGCCTGTGTCCCATCCTCGCCGTGAGCACCACGCTGGTCAATGCGGTGAGCCTGGGTCTGGCAACCATCCTCGTCATGGCGGTCGCCAACCTGGCCATCGCGCTGCTGCGCAACTTCATTCCGTACGAGATCCGCATTCCGGTGTTCATCCTGGTGATCGCCGCGCTGGTGACCATGGTCGACCTGGCCTTCAACGCCTACTTCCACGAGCTCTACCTGGTGCTGGGCATCTTCATCCCGCTGATCGTCACCAACTGCATCGTGCTGGCCCGCGTCGAGGCCTACGCGGCCAAGAACGACCCCATCGCCTCGACCATCGACGGCCTGATGATGGGTCTCGGCCTGGTCTGGGTCCTTGCGGTGCTCGGCGGCACGCGCGAGCTCGTCGGCGCGGGCACGCTGTTCGCCGGCATCGACATGATCGTGCCGGCCCTGTCCCACATCGACGTGTTCGGTCAGGACTACTCGGGTTTCCTGTTGATGATCCTGCCGCCGGGCGCTTTCTTCACGCTGGGCTGCCTGATCGCGCTGTTCAACTGGATCAACGCCCGCGCCGCATCCCGCACCGAGCGCACGGGCGGCGAACCGAGCGCAGGCGCGGAGCGGGCCGAAGCCGCGACCGGCGCGTGAAGCGCGCGGCCATCGCCGAGTTCTTCCGTCGGCTGGCGCAGGCCAACCCGAACCCGACCACCGAACTCGAGTACGCCACGCCGTTCCAGCTTCTCGTTGCGGTCGCACTCTCGGCCCAGGCCACCGACCGCAGCGTCAATCTGTGTACGCGCAAGCTCTTCGCGCTCGCGCCGCGCCCCGAGGACATGCTGACGCTGGGCGAAGCAGGCGTGACCGAATGCATCCGTACGATCGGCCTGTTCCGCAACAAGGCGAAGAACGTGGTCGCCCTGTCGCGCCTGCTGCTCGAACGTCACGGTGGCGAAGTGCCGCACGACCGTGCCGCGCTCGAGGCGCTGCCCGGCGTCGGTCGAAAGACCGCCAACGTGGTGCTCAACACCGTCTTCGGCGACCCGGTGATGGCGGTCGACACCCATATCTTCCGCCTGTCCAACCGCACGGGGCTCGCGCCCGGCAAAGACGTGCTCGAGGTCGAGCATGCGCTGATGCGTCGCGTGCCCAAGGAATACCTGAAGGACGCGCACCACTGGCTGATTCTCCACGGGCGCTATGTGTGCACCGCGCGCAAGCCCGGCTGCGGTCGCTGCATCGTGCGTGACCTGTGCGACTTCCGGGACAAGGTCGATTGAACCTCGCGCCATGCCGCCGTCACGCATTCCGGGTTAGCATGCTGCGTCATCCTGTTTCCGGGAGCACCCCATGACCACCTGGATCGTCCTCGCCCTGATCGTCGCGCTCGTTGTCTATGTGATCGCGATCTACAACGGCCTCGTCGCGCTGCGAAACCGTGTGCGCAACGCCTTTTCGCAGATCGACGTGCAGTTGCAGCGCCGCTACGACCTGATCCCCAATCTGGTCGAAACCGCCAAGGGCTATCTCAAACATGAGCGCGAGACGCTCGAGGCCGTCATCCAGGCGCGCAACACCGCCAAAGCGGCAGCCAGCCAGGCCGAGGGCGACCCGGCCGATGGCGGCGCGATGCGCGCGCTGATGGGGGCCGAAGCCGCGCTTGGCGGCACGCTGGGGCGCTTCTTCGCGCTGGCCGAGGCCTATCCGGATCTGAAAGCGAACGAGAACATGGCCCTGCTGCAGGAGGAACTGGCCAGCACCGAGAACCGCATCGGCTTCGCCCGCCAGGCTTTCAACGATGCGGTCACGACCTACAACATCAAGCGCGAGTCCTTCCCGGACGGCATCATCGCCAACACCTTCGGCTTCCGCGCTGCCCAGCAGTGGGAGATGGAGGACACCGCCGCGCGCGCGCCGGTGAAGGTCGATTTCGGTAGCTGACGGACAGTCGATGGATTTCTTCGGCGCCCAGGAACGTGCCCGGCGCGGCACGCGATGGCTGGTGCTGTGGTTTGCGCTGGCAGTGGCCGGCATCGTCGCGGTGGTCTACCTCGCGCTGGTCTTCGGCACCCGCCTGTCTGCCGATGCGCAGGCCGCACCCACGACGCTGTGGCGGCCCGTGCTGCTGGGCTGGACCCTGGCCGGCGTCGGCGGGGTGATCCTTGCCGGCTCGCTCTACAAGCTCGCGCGCCTGGCCCGCAACGGCGGCGCGACGATCGCGCTCGACCTAGGCGGACGGCCGGTCTCGCGCTCGACCACCGACGTGCGCGAACGCCGTCTGGTCAACGTCGTCGACGAGATGGCGATCGCTGCCGGCATCCCCGCCCCGCCGGTGTACGTGCTCGACGCCGAGGCCGGAATCAACGCCTTCGCGGCCGGTGCCCGGCCGGCCGAGGCAGTGATTGCCGTCACCCGCGGCACGCTTGAACAGCTCGATCGGGACCAGTTGCAGGGCGTGGTCGCCCACGAGTTCAGCCATATTCTCAACGGCGACATGCGCCTGAACCTGCGGCTGGTGGCCGTGCTGCACGGCATCCTGCTGCTCACGCTGGCCGGGCGCACCTTGCTGCGCGGCGCGCGCGGCTCGGGTCGAAACGGCGCGCCCCTGGCCATCGGCGGGCTGATGCTGGTGGTCACCGGCTATCTCGGAGTGCTGGCCGGCAAGCTGATCAAGGCCGGCGTGTCGCGCCAGCGCGAATTTCTCGCCGACGCCTCGGCCGTGCAGTTCACGCGCAATCCGCAAGGCATCGCCGGCGCGCTCGCGCGCATCGCCGATATCGGCTCGGGCATCCAACATCCCGGCGCCGAGGAAGCCAGTCACATGTTCTTCGGCAGCGGCGCGAAGCTCTCCAGCCTGCTCGCTACGCATCCGCCGGTCGACGAACGCATCCGGCGCATCGACCCGGCCTGGAAGGTGCGCGAACGCATCCGCAGCAAGACCGGCGAACCTTCGGGCGACGCACCACCGGCAGGTGTGTCCGGTTTCGCAGCCGGCATCGGCCAGGTCACGCCCGAACACCTCGATCACGGCCGTGCGCTGATCGCTGGACTGCCCGACGGACTGGTCGACGTGCTGCACCGACCGCGCGGCGCCCGCGCTGCGCTGTTCGCGCTGCTGTTGTCGCGCCAACCCGACATCCTCACGCGCCAGCTCGATGGCATCGAAGTGCGCTTCGGCACCGAGGTCCGCGCCGAATGCGCCGAACTGGCGGCGACGCTGCGCAGCCTGCCGGCGGGCCAGCGTCTGCCACTGCTCGATCTCGCACTGCCAGCGCTGTCCGAGTTCCCGGATGCCGCGCGCGACATATTCAAACGTGGACGTGCGCGCCTGTTATCGCTGCTCGCGCATGCGGGTCACCCGGACGAAGACGGCGCGCGTGGCGCGTTCATCGCTGCCGCGGCGATCGCCCCGTTCGACGCGCTCGAGTTCGAATCAGGCAGGAAAGGGTTTTCGAGCGCGGATCTCGACGCCACGCTCGAACGGCTCGCGTCGACGACGCCGCACTTTCGCGCACGCCTGATCGACGCCTGCGCAAGCGCCGTCAGCCATGACGGCAAACTGCGTGCCGCTGAAATGGAACTGTTGCGTGCATGCTGTCAGGCGCTCGACGCACCGATGCCGCTGCTTGACGAGTGAACAGGAAAACGCCGCATCCGCAATGACGGATACGGCGCGGTGATCAGGGCATTTGGCGATCAGCGTTTCAGGTACAGCGAACCCTTCTGCGAGCCGTAGAAGGCCGCCAGATCCTTCATGTCCTGCTTGCTCAGGTTCTCGACCTGGCCGGCCATGATGGCGTTCTCGCGTGTGCCAAGCTTGTAGTCGAGCAGCGCGCGATACAGGTATTCGGGCAACTGGCCGCCGATATTCGGGAAGGCGGGCGTGGGGCTGGTGCCGTCCGGGCCGTGGCAGGCCGCACAGGGGGTGGACAGCTCCTTGCCGCGCTCGGCATCGCCGGCCTGGGCGGGAATGGAAAGGGCGAGCATCAGCGCCGCGAGGCAGTAAATCTTGCCGAAAGTCGTCATATCCTCACTTCTCCGATTGGGCATAGTAGGCAGCCAGATCGGCCATGTCCTGATCACTCAGGCTGCGCGCTATGGCCTGCATGCTGGGGTGGCTGCGGCTACCGTCGCGATACGCCTGCAGCGCCGCGACGATGTAGCCCGCGTGCTGACCACCCAGCAGCGGCACCGGATAGACTTCCGGATAGGCCGTGCGATAACCCGGTATGCCGTGACAGCCCTGACACATCGAGAGCTTGTCCTGCGCGGCCTCCGGGTCGCCCTCTTGCGCGGCAAGGCTGCCGCACGCGAGCGCAAGTCCCACGGCAAAAACGATACGTCGTCCCACCATACGATCTCCCTCTATTGGATTCTTATTTGTCGCATCCCCCTGATGCGTCAGGATGATACGTCGCGTCGAAGAACCTTTGCAAACGATTGTTGCCCGTCGCCAAGCGAGTCCTGCAGCCGATGACGGACCTATAATGACAAGCCTGCAACCTCGGCGACCTTGCGTCGCCGCAACCCGCACGGACCTTCCATGGGCCTGTTCGACGCGCTGCTGAAGTGGTTCGAACGTCGTCGCGAAACACCTCGCGAGGACGGCTTTGCGACCCTCAATCATCGCGCTCCGCTGCGCAGTGACGAGGCCGCAGGTCGCATGCCCCAAGGCGCCTTGATGTGCCGCGAGGCGGTGCTCGGACGCGACCAGCGCGTCGCCGGCTACCGCTTCCAGTTGCGCGAGAGCACGCGCAACCGCATCCGCCGCAGTTCGCGCATCGTGCACCACGTGTACGCCGAAGTGCTCGTCGGCGGGCTCGTGCAGAGCGACATTCCCCGCCTGCTCGGCCATCGTCTTGCCTTCGTCGAGGTGCCCGACAGTTTCCTCACCCATGCCAGCCTGCTGCGTCTGCCCCCCGACAACACGGTGATCGTCGCGGTCGGCCTGGACGACCCGGAGGGGTGCCCGAGCGAGCGCGAACTGGTCGAGAACCTTGCGAGCCTGCGTGCCGCCGGCTACCGCACAGGTCTGCGCAGTGACTGCATGCGAGGCGTACCCGAAACCATGGTTGGCCTGCTCGAACATGTCCTGGTCTCCGGCAACGACTTCGAACCGGCTGCCTGCGAACGCCTCGTCGCAAGCCTGCGTGCGCGGTCGCGCCCACCGGCGCTGGTCGCCACCGATCTGGCCACGCTCGACGACTTCCAGTATTTCCATGCGCTCGACGCGCAGTGTTTCCATGGCCCCTTCGTGAGCCGCCGCGAGCAATGGGCGCAGACCGAACTGAGCCCGGACCTGATGCAGGCGCGTCCGCTACTCGAGGCCCTGCAACGAGAGGCCGCCGACGCCGAGATCGTCGCGATCACCAAGCGCAATCCTGCCGTCGCGCTGCGTCTGCTGCGCTATGCCAATTCAGCGTCAAGTGGCGTCGAGCGGCGCATCGACTCGATCGAGCAGGCCCTTCAACTGGTCGGTCGCGCGCGCCTGACACGCTGGGTGACGATGGTG
>JACESY010000094.1 GCA_013911595.1 Azoarcus sp. | reverse complement strand
GGCTACATGGGGCCGGGGTGGGTGGGGCATGCGCTCTCCCCGCTCAACCATGCCTTCGAGATGGCCGTGGCACACGAGCTCGAGGCCGTGCCGCCCCAGTTGCGCGAGGGCGTGCTCAAGACCACCACGCTGTTCTCGCAGGCGCTGCGCGACATCCCGCTGCGTGCGACGAGCATCCAGCGCGAACTCAACCGCGCGGTGTGGAACGGCACGCTGTGGCTCACGCGTGACGCGCACGCGCTCAACGGCTCGTTCGCCAAGGTGCTGTTGTGGGAGATCGGCAGCACCGGCGTGCGCACGCGCGACGTGTTCAGCGAATCGACCACCAACCTGTACGAGACGGTGGTCTCGTCCGTGCTCTACGACTGCGCGGCGCAGGCCTCGCTGGCGATGGACATCATGGACCGCAACCTCTACGAGCGCGCCAACGACTGCCGCTGGTGGGCGCTGACCAGTGCCTTTCGCGAATCGCTCGCCGCCGGACGCGCCTTCGAGCCGGCCGAACGCGAACGCCTGACCGGCATCCTCAAGACCATCAACGGCTTGTACACGGTGTACTCCAACCTGCTGGTGTTCGACGCGCAGGCGCGCATCGTCGCGGTGTCCAACCCGGCCTATGCCGACATGGTCGGCGAGACCCTGCACGCCGATTGGGTGCGCGAGACGCTCGCGCTGCCGGATACGCAAAGCTACTGCGTGTCCGACTTCGTGCCGACCCCGCTCTACGATGGCGCCCCGACCTATGTCTACACCGCCGCGATCCGCTCGCCCGAAGTGTCGGCCGCTGCGGTGGGCGGTATCGCCATCGTCTTCGACTCCACGCCGCAGTTCGAAGCCATGCTGCAGGACGCGCTGCCGCGCACCGAGGACGGCGCCATCGTGGATGGCGCGATCGCGGTCTTCGCCGAGCGCGACGGGCGCATCGTCGCGACCACCGACGAGGCGCTGCCGGTGGGCGCTCGCCTGGACATCGGCAAGGCCTTCTTCGATCTGGATACTGGCGAGGTGTGCGCCAACGTGGTCGAGCACGACGGGCGCTACTACGCGGTCGGTTCGCGCATGTCCGCCGGCTACCGCGAGTTCAAGAGCGAGGACGACGCCTATCGCAACGATGTCGTCGCACTGGTGCTGGTGCCGCTGTCCGACAGTGTCGCGAAACCTGCTTCGGTCGATGCGCGCCGCGCGAGCGCCGGGCAGTACATGACGCGCCCGGCCGGCAGCGAGGATGCGGTCGAGATCGCCACCTTCTATATCGGCGGCGCCTGGTACGGCGTGCGCGCCACCCATGTCGTCGAGGCGGCCGATCGCGGCACCATCACCCCCGTGCCCGGCATGCCGGCGTGGGTACGTGGCTGCGCGATGTACGACGGCCGGCCGATCTCGATCTTCGACCTCTCGCCGCTGTTGCCGGGACGCCCGGCGCTGCGCGGTGACGGCCAGATCGTCGTGCTCGGCCTGCCCGGGCAGGACCTGCGCTTCGGCATCCTGGTCGACGAACTGGGCGACATTCCGGAGATTCCGGTCGAGCGCATCGATTCCGTGCCGGCCATGCTCGGTAGCGGCGGTGACGCGATGAGCGAGAATCTGGTGCGTCCGGACCCTTCCGCCGCGAATGGCGACATTCTCGTCGTCCTCTCGCTCGATGCGATCGTGCGTCGCCTGGCGAGCGCCCAGCCCAATAGCGGCGGCGAAATCGAACTGTTGCCGCCGAAGGCGGTGATGGCTGCCTGATCAGCCGTGCCGGCGGATGCCGACGCGACGGCCGATGTGGTCATCGAGCGGCAGGCCGGCGTGCGCTGCGGCGAGCGCGTCGAGCCGCGTCGTGATCTCGGGCGGGAAGGGCGCGGAACGGCGTGCACGCATGTCGATGTGCATGGTGATCGATTCGTTGGTCGCGGCCAGCCAGCCTTGCTCGGCATGGTGCATGCAATGGAGCAGGTGCACGCGCTTGTGGTCGTGGTCGACGAGTCGCGTGCGCACCACGTAGGGTGAGCGCGGCAGCAGTTCGCGCTCGTAGGTCAGGTGCATTTCGAGCGCGAAGGTGGAGCACTGCGTGCGGCGGATGTACTCGGCGTTCTTGCCCAGCATCGCGAGGAAGCGATCGGTGGCGCGATCGAAGATCAGCAGGTAGTAGGCCACGTTCATGTGGCCGTTGTGGTCCAGCCATTCGTCGAGCACGTGCCCTTCGGCGCTGACGAGCGGCTCGGCGGGGAAGGTGTTCAGCGGTTCGATCTGGGCGGGGCTCGTGGTCATGCCTTGGACTGTTCGCTTGCGGTTTTGACGGCTTCGGGGCGGCTGACCTTCTTGCGCTGGTTGCCGATGCCGGTGACGCCCGCGGTGAGGATGAAGCGCATCGCTTCGTCCATGGTGATGTCGAGTTCGCGCACGTTCGCCCGCGGCACGACCGCGGTGTAGCCGCCAATCATGTAGCTCATCGGCAGATAGACGAGCACGCTGTCCTCGTTGCCGAAGTTCCTGGGCATGCGGTTGCGGTCGGTCTGGGTGACCAGGCCCACCACCTCCAGGCCGTTCTCGGGCAGCTTGACCGCGACGACCTGACGGAAGTCCTTCTTGCGCATCGGCGAGAAGTACTCGAAGAAATCGCGGATGGTCGGGTAGATGCTGCGCACGATCGGCAGCTTCTGGAACAGCCCCTCGCCGTATTCGACCAGGCGCTGCATGACATAGGTGTGCATCAGCAGGCCGACGACGAAACACAGCACCAGACCGATCGCCACACCCAGCCCCGGCTGGTAGATGCCCTCGGGCAGTACCGCGAGCAGGCGTCGCCCGAGCAGGTTCTCGGCCGTTACGACCAGCCACCAGAGCAGATAGATGGTCAGCGTAACGGGCAGGATCGTGATCAGGCCGGTAAGGATGTTGCGGGTGATGACGCCCATGGTCGTGACTGTCCTGTGAAGATGAGTGCGCTGCACTGCGCAATGACAATTGTGCAACAAACGAGGCGCGCTGCGCGCGGCGGCGATTGCTGCGCTCGCATCGATCGGAGAAACTCTTCGGCACACTCGCGCATGGCGCGCCGTCCATCCGTTTGTCACAGGGGTTTGCATGAAGGTTTCCCGAACTGTTCCAGCGCTTTGCTGCGCAGTCCTGGCGATGGCTGTCAACGCCCCGTCCATGGCGGCGGACGACGCCTATGTACGTCTGGGCATTTCCGCCGAATGGTCGCGCGATGCGCATTTTCGCGACCGCGACTGTTCCGCCACCGGGCCGCCGGCGCTGTTCGGCTGCGGGCCGGGCAGGGACGGGCGTGCGCTGGGCGCGCGCGGCGATTTCGGCAATGGACATGCGCTCGATGTGGCCGTCGGTTGGCGCTTCTCGCCGATGCTGCGCGGCGAGTTGCTGCTCACCCATCGGCGCGGTTTCGACTTCGACGGGCAGGCCAATTTTCTGAATGTCGCTGGGCCGCAGCCGGTCGGCGGCAGCCTGCGCTCGACCGCGCTGTTCGCGGCAGGCTACGTGGATCTTGCGCCGATCGGTCGCGTGCAGCCCTTCGTCGGCGCCGGTGTGGGGCTGGCGCACAACCGTGTCGGCAGCATGCGCTACGGTTTTCCGGGGCTGGGTGCGAACGCGTCGACCACGGTCTCCGGCGGCAGCCACACCGGTTTCGCGTGGATGGCCGCGGCAGGCGTCAACATCGCCCTTGATGAAGGCTGGAGCGTCGACTTGGCCTGGCGTTACGCGGATCTGGGTCGTATGCGCAGCGACCATGGCGACGCGAC
Organism: Azoarcus sp.; assembly: GCA_013911595.1. Taxonomy (GTDB): domain Bacteria; phylum Pseudomonadota; class Gammaproteobacteria; order Burkholderiales; family Rhodocyclaceae; genus Pseudazoarcus. The sequence continues at coordinate 7,272 of JACESY010000094.1, read as the reverse complement.
CATCGTGCGTTCGTCCGGGAGCTTCGATCTCGATATCGCCGGCACGCGCGCGCGGTTGCGCACCCATGGCCTGTCGTTGGGGCTGCGCCGCAGCTTCTGATCGCGTTGCCGGGCAGCACAACAAAAAAGCCCCGGGGGTCGCCCGGGGCTTTTTCATGCGCGGCAGGGCGGGTGGCCCTGCGCCGGCATCAGAAGAACTTCACGTAGATCACCAACAGGGTAGCCGCGGTGAACAGCACGAAGCAGAACCAGGTGAAGTTGCGCACCAGATGACCCGGATAGTAGATCTTGTCGGTCTTCGGGATCACGTTCAGGCAGAACTTGAACATGTAGTAGAAGATCACCGGCGAGAACAGCAAGGTCATGGCCGAGGCGATCAGCACCAGGAACACCGGACGCTCGAAGCCGTAGATGATGGCGCTTGAGGCGAGCAGCGAGTAGATGATCGTGATGCGGTAGATGTTGTGCTCGGAATACCACGCCTTCTTGGCTTGCGGGCTCGGGTCCTCGATGCCGGACAGGTCCGCGGTCTTGCGGAACAGGTTGCGGCAGCAGGCACCGACCACACGCGGCCAGCCGTCGAAGTAGTTGATCGCGGTCGAGTAGGTCGCGGCGAGCGCGCCAAGGATGAAGACATACATCATGCCCGGGCCGATCGACTCGGTGAACATGCGCGCAAGCTCACCCATCACGGCACGACCCTTCACGTCGCTCGGGTACAGGTACATCGCGGCCAGCATCATGAAGATCGACGCGATGATGAACGACACCCAGTGGCCGAAGGCGAAGTCCATGTTGCCGATCTTGAACCAGCGGCGGCAGTACTCCTGCCCGTGCGGGCTGAGCTTGTTCACATGCACCGTCAGGTCTTCGGCGCGCGGGTTGAACGAGTCGAACTTGCCCGCCACACCGTGCTCTTCCAGCGTCTTGCGCAGCATCGGCATGCCGGCCTTCTTGGCCTTGCCCCACTCGGACGACTGCAGCGCCACGTCCAGGCCGGTCGGCAGCAGACCCAGGAACGCGGCCAGAATCAGCAGCGAACCCGGCGGGTAGTAGCCGAACTCCGGATGCGGCGCGATGAAGAAGCGGAAGTCGGACAGCGCCGGCGGGTTCCAGAAGAACACGAACAGCGTGGTCAGCACCAGCAGGATCACGAAGATCTTGGTGACCGTCTCCAGCGTCTTGTACTGGCCCGAGAGCACCAGGGCGCAGGCAGTGATGCCGACGAACACGCCGTAGTGCCACAGCTCCAGGCCCCAGCCCATGTGTTCGCTGAAGAAGAAGTACAGCACCGCCGCGGTTGCGACGACGCGGCTGGCCTGGCCCAGCGCGCACTGCGCGATGGTCACGAACAGCACATACCAGATGGCCCATTTGCCCTTGGTCGTGCACATTGCGTCCATCACCGACTTGCCGGTGGCGTTGGTGAAGCGGAACGACATCTGGAAGCCGTAGTACTTCATGACATAGGCCAGCAGCACCGACCACAGCAGCGCGAAGCTGAACGTACCGCCTGCAACCGGTGCCGTGACGAGGTGACTGGTACCGATACCGGTCATCATCAGCAGCAGGCCGGGGCCGAAGTGCTTGAACATGCTGATCGGCGACATGTCCGGCAGTTCGAGCTTCTCGATTTCCGGAATATGTACCGTCTTGCCGCCCGAGGCGCCGGCCTTGACCCCGTCACGAGGCATCGAGCCGGCGTCGAGGACGCCCTGATTGCTATCAGACATAGGATTGACTCTCCATGCGAACCCACGCCGACGCCTTCCAAACGTCGGCGGGCCATGCGGTCGGCTCGGGTGGCCGACGCATCATGGTTGATTTACACGCGTGCTGACTGTGCCTGTGGCGCAGCCGATGGTTTTGTTGTTTTGTGGTCCTGCTCATTTTTTCGAGCGGATGTGATCGGGCAAGCCCGATTCAGGTCGCCTCCCGGCGATAGCGGGCGGCGGGGCCGCCCAGGGACTTCGACCGCGGCGGGGGTCCCCCGCGCCGGTCGAGGCATGCTGCAGCTACGGCGTTGTGGCCGTTCAGACCCAGTCGCCACGCCGGTTGCGTGGCGACCGGAAAACTTCGTTACCGGGTCGCGAAGGTCTCGTCACCCGGAACGAGCGGATGCAATGGTGCCATAAAAGTTCTTGTTGGTTGTATCTATGCTGTTGTTTTTAAAACAAAGTTATTGGCTCATAAATAGAATTGATGTTATTGTGCGAACACAATCATGAAAATCGCACGCCCGCCGGTTCCCGCCGTTGGCGTGAATCGCTAAAGTTCCGGCCCGGGTTGCCGTAAGCCGCGACATGAGGAGGCCGCAAACGTGCGTCGCCGCCAGTTCGGCTTGCTGCCGGAGTTAGGGGAGAAGAAAGATGAACGTCGTCAACAACGCGCCGATCCGGGTCAAGCTGCTCGTGCCGCTGGCGCTGATCACCGTCATGCTCATCGCGATCAGCGTCATTGGCGTCACACGCCTGGACCTGCTCAACGACAAGGTCGACGAGATGTCGAGCCGCTACATGGACGCGCAAAGCGCGTTGCTGGCGGCTGACCGCGATCTGCAGCAGGCCCTGGTAGCCGAGCGCAGCATCCTGTCGGTCGAGGCTGGTTCGGACTTCTTCGAAACCTTCGAAGCGGCTCACCGCGAAAACGTCGATCAGGCCTACGCGGGGGTGGCCCGGTATGCCGAGCTGATGGGCGACGAGACGGCCGCCACGGCGAGCACCGAGTTCGCGCGCCTGGCCAAGGTGTGGGAAGAGACCTCGCTCGGCGTAATCGACACGATGCGCACCGGCACGCTCTCGGACGCCGTCGCGGCGATGGCTTCGTCGGTCTACAAGGGCGAGCCGGAGTTCAACACCGCGCGCGACATCCTCGATGGTGAGCAAGAGCGTCTGGATGCAGTTCTCGACCAGTACAGCGAGGAGGCGGAATTCGCCTACGAGAGCGCCTTCGCGATGCTGGTTGCAGCCTCGCTTATTGGCATCGTGATCTGCGTCCTCGTCGGCGCCTTCCTGCCGGGCACCATTGCCCGCCCGATCCGCGAGATCAGTCGCGTGCTCTCCGAACTGGCCACCGGCAACGGCGACCTGACGCGTCGCATGCCCGACACGCGTAAGGACGAGATCGGCGAGTTGGCGCGCTACTTCAACCACTTCATGGACAACCTGCAGACGCTGGTGCGTCAGGTTTCGGAGTGTTCCGATCAGGTCTCGTCGGCCTCGTCCGAACTGTCGGCGACCGCCACCGGTGTGGCCAACAGCTCGCAGGCGCAGAGCGAGTCGGCCGCCTCGACCGCTGCCGCGGTGGAAGAGATCACCGTGTCGATCTCGTCGGTCGCGCAGGGTGCCGAGGAAGTGCTGACGCTCTCGCGCGAGGGCATGCAACTCACCGGCAACAGCAACCGCGGCCTCAAGGATCTGCTGCGGGAAGTCGGGCGGGTCGAGAACGCCGTCAAGGAGATCGCCGCCGCGGTCCAGGAGTTCGTGCGCAGCAGCCAGGCCATCACCAACATGACCAAGCAGGTCAAGGACATGGCCGACCAGACCAATTTGCTCGCGCTCAACGCAGCGATTGAGGCAGCGCGGGCTGGTGAGCACGGTCGCGGCTTCGCGGTGGTCGCCGATGAGGTGCGAAAGCTCGCCGAGAAGTCCGGCCATGCCGCGAGCGAGATCGACGTGGTCACGCGCACGCTGGGCGAACAGTCCGAAGGCGTTGAGAAGAGCATCGAGCTGGGGCTGACGTCGCTCGCTTCCAGTCAGGAACAGGTCGGACGCGTGGTCGAACTGCTCGAGGAAGCCACCAGCACGGTCGAGCGCGCGGTCGGCGGCGTCGGCGAGATCACCTCGTCGGTCAAGGAGCAGACGGCGGCGAGCAACGACATCGCGCGCAACGTCGAGAACATAGCGCAGATGGCCGAGCAGAACAGCGAGGCCGTGCGCGAGACCTCCGAGGCAGCCCACCACCTCGAGAACCTTGCCGCGACGCTGCGCACCCTGGTCGGTCGCTTCCGCGTCTGAGCGTGTCGCCTGACTCGAGTCGGTACGGCCCGCAGCCCGAGTTGCGGGCCGTTTTCACGTCCGCTCGCAGCGTTGCCGCGCAGCGGCACGCGCTCTGATAGGATGGCGCGCTGGACTCCAAAGGCGCGCCCTTCACTCCATGTCTGACATTCTCGCTTCCGAACCCCATCGCGTGGTGCGCGTCGGGCAGGTCGAAATCGTGCTGCTTGGCACGGCCCATGTTTCGCCGGCCAGCGTAGAGGCCGTACGTGCGCTGCTGGCAACCGGCGAATACGACGCCGTCGCGGTCGAGTTGTGCGCGAGCCGTCAGCGCGCGATGTTCGACCCGGACGCGATGAGCCGTCTGGATCTGTTCAGCGTCATGAAGAACCGCCAGGTGGCGATGGTCGCGGCCAGTCTCGCGCTGGGTGCCTACCAGATGCGCATCGCCGAGCAGTACGGCATCGAGCCCGGCGCCGAACTGCGCGCGGCCATCGACGGTGCCATCGACGGCGGCCTGCCGCTGGCGCTGATCGACCGCGACATCGGCCTGACCCTGCGGCGCACCTATGCGTCGGTGCCGTGGTGGCGGCGCATGGAGCTGGTGGGTGGCCTGCTATCGAGCGTGCTCTCGCGCGAAAAGATCGAGGAGTCCGAGATCGAGCGGCTCAAGCAGGGCGACATGCTCGAGTCGACCTTTGCCGAGTTCGCCGAGCAGTCCGAAACGCTCTACCGTCCGGTCATCGAGGAGCGTGATCGCTACATGGCCGCGAGCCTGCGCCGCTTTGCCGAGGAGCGCGGCGCTGGGCGCGTGCTGGCCGTGGTCGGCGCCGGCCACCTGGCCGGCATCGAGCGCCACCTTGCCGATACCCAGCCACCTGCCGAGACGCTCGCCGAACTCGAGCAGTCCCCGCCGCGCCCGCGCTGGCCCAAGGTGCTGCCTTGGGTCATCGTCGCTGTGATCATCGCGGGCTTCGTCATCGGCTTCTCGCGCAACACCGACATCGGCCTGCAGATGGTCGCCGACTGGGTGCTGATCAACGGCGGGCTGGCCGCGATCGGCGGCGCGCTGGCGCTGGCGCATCCGCTCACCATCCTCACTGCGGCGGTGGGTGCGCCGCTGACCTCGCTCAACCCGACCATCGGTATCGGCTTCGTCGCGGCCGCCGTCGAGATCTTCCTGCGCAAGCCGCAGGTCGGCGATTTCGCCACGCTGCGCCGCGACGTCATGCACTGGAAGGGCTGGTGGCACAACCGCGTCTCGCGCGTGCTGCTGGTATTCCTGCTGACCACGCTGGGCTCGGCCATCGGTACCTACGTCGGCGGCGCCAAGGTGTTCGGTCACCTGTTCGGCGACGGCGGCTGAGCCTGCCCCGGCCCGGCCGACCGAACTAGACCCCTGACGACGACGGGATGCGCAGCGCCGTTTCGAACTCGGCCAGTGCGCAAGGTCGGCCGAACAGATAGCCCTGGAACAGGCCGCAACCGATGCGTTCGAGTGCCGCGCGCTGCGATTCGGTCTCCACGCCCTCGGCGACGACTTCCAGTCCGATGGCGTTGGCCAGCGCGATCACCGATTGCGCGATGGCCGCGTCCTTTGGCGTGTCGAGGATGCCACGCACGAAGCTCTGGTCGATCTTGATCTGGTCGAGCGGCAGATTCTTCAGATAGGACAGCGACGAGAAACCGGTGCCGAAATCGTCGAGCGACAGTTGCAGGCCGAGCGCCTTGAGTTCGTGCAGTTTCTCGGCCACACCCACGATGTCGTCGGCGAGCACGCTTTCGGTGATTTCGAGCTTCAGGCGCGCGGGATTGGCCCCTGTGCGCGCAAGGATCGCGGCGAAGCTCTCGATGAGTGCGTCGTTGCGGAACTGGCCCACGCTCACATTGACCGACAGCGTCAGTGGCGCGGTGGTGGCGTGTTCGCTCCAGCGTGCGAGACACGTGCATGCGGCCTCGAACACGTCGAATCCGATGGGCACGATCAGGCCGGTCTCCTCGGCCAGCGGGATGAAGGTCGCCGGCGGGATCAGGCCGCGTTCGGGGTGCTTCCAGCGCAACAGGATCTCCGCGCCGACGGGGTGTCGCTGCGCGTCGACCTGGATCTGGAAGTAGGGAACCAGTTCCCCGTTGCGCATCGCGCGGCGCAGCTCGTTGTCCAGCCGCGCGCGTTCCTCGACCGCAACCTGCATCAGCGGATCGAAGAAGCGGATCGAGTTGTTGCCCGCCGATTTCGCTTCGTACATCGCCAGGTCGGCCTGCTTGAGCAGGATGTCGATCGACGTCGAATCGCCATCGATCAGGGTCACGCCAATGCTGCCGCTGCTGTAGTGCTCCACGCCGTCGAGCATGAAGGCGGTGTTGAGTGCGCGCTGCACCTTCTCCGCGATCACTTCTGTCTGGTTGGCGGCTTCGGCCGCTTCCGCGCTCAGGTCCTCGACCAGGACGACGAACTCGTCGCCACCGATACGTGCCACCGTGTCGTCACCGCGCACGCAGTGCGTGAGCCGCTGAGCGGCCTGCTTGAGCAGTTCGTCGCCCTTGTCATGCCCCGCGCTGTCATTGAGCGTCTTGAAGTTGTCCAGATCGATGAAGAGCAGGGCTGCGCGGTCGTGCTTGCGCCGGATGCCTGCGAGCGTCTGGCCCAGGCGGTCGACCAGCAGACGGCGGTTGGGCAGACCGGTGAGTACGTCGTAGAAGGCGAGCTGGTGAATCTGCGCCTCGGCAGCCTTGCGTTCGGTGATGTCGCGCATCATGCCGACGAACGAGGTCATGCCGTCGCGCACGAACTCCGAAATGCGTAGTTCCAGCGGAAACAGTTCGCCCGTGCTGCGGCGCCCGTCGAGTTCGCGGCCGCGGCCGATGACATGGGCTTCGTGGGTCTGCAGGTACTGCGCGATATAGTCGTCGTGTCTTGAGCGATGCGGCTCGGGCATCAGCATCGCGACGTTCCGGCCCAGCACCTGGGCGGCCGGGTATCCGAACATCCGCTCGGCTGCCGGGTTGAACGATTCGATGCGGCCGCTGGCATCGATGGTGACGATGGCGTCGAGGATGTTGTCGACGATTGCGCGCATCTGCTTCGAGCGTTCACCGAGCGCGCGCTTGGTTGATACCTGGGTCGTGATGTCGGAGATCGACAGCACGAAACGCAACCCCTCGCCTTCCGGTTCCAGGCGCGTGCCGTTGACCGACAGGATGATGCGCTGGCCGTCGTCGAACTCGATCATGTGGCGAAAGTCGTGAATCGGTGCGTCGATCCGCGACAGTTGCGCGT
>JACESY010000093.1 GCA_013911595.1 Azoarcus sp. | reverse complement strand
GCACTGTGGCCGGACGCATGTCGTCCTGGCTGCTGCTGGTACTGACCGTGGTGATCTCGGTCGAAGTGGTCTCGCGCTACGTCTTCGGCTGGCCGCTGGACTGGGTCTTCGACACCAGCTACATGCTGTACGGCACCACCTTGCTGATGGCCGGTGCCTACGCGCTGGCCAAGGATGCCCACGTGCGCGGCGACCTGCTCTACGGCGAGTTCTCGCCGCGCATGCAGGCCAGCCTCGACCTCATGCTCTACCTGCTGTTCTTCGTGCCCGGCGTGCTCGCGTTGATCGTCGCCGGCTACCATTTCGCCGCCGAGTCCTGGGCAATCCGCGAACATTCCTCGCTGACGCCCGACGGCCCGCCGATCTACCCGCTGAAGATGGTCATCCCGATCGCAGGCGCGCTGCTCCTGCTGCAGGGCGCGAGCGAGATGCTGCGTTGCGGCCTGTGCATCGCGCGCGGCACGTGGCCCGAGCGAGCACCCGACTTCGAACCGGTGGACATCGACAAGCTGCGCTCCGAAATCGTCGGAACCCCCGACCATGAAGCGGGGGTGCGGCCATGAAACCCACTGCCCGTATCGGCATCGCGATTCTCGCGCTGGTGGTTCTGGTCGTCGGCGCAATGTTCTTCTCGGGATCGGGGGATATCTCCCAGGGTCGCGTTGGCCTGCTCATGCTCGGTCTGGTCGTCGTGGCGATCATGCTCGGCTTTCCCGCGGCCTTCACGCTGATGGGCATGGGGGTGCTGTTCGGCCTCTACGCCTTCCAGGGCGACTTCGTCATCACAACCAACATGGTGGTGCAGCGCGCCTACGCGATCCTGACCAACGACGTGCTGGTCGCCATTCCCCTGTTCATCTTCATGGGCTATCTGGTCGAGCGCGCCAACCTCATCAAGCGGCTGTTCGAATCCATGCACATCGCCATGGCACGCGTGCCGGGCGCGCTTGCGGTGGCCACGCTGGCGACCTGTGCGCTGTTCGCAACCGCCACCGGCATCATCGGCGCGGTCGTCGCGGTGATGGGTCTGCTGGCGCTGCCGGTGATGCTCAAGGCGGGCTACGACGTGCGTCTGGCCAGCGGGGTGGTTGCCGCTGGCGGCTGCCTGGGCATCCTCATCCCGCCTTCGGTGCTGCTCATCGTGTACGGCGCAACCGCCGGCGTGTCGGTGGTGCAGCTCTATGCCGGGGCGATCCTGCCGGGACTGATGCTGGCCGGGATGTACGTCATCTACGTGGTCGTCGTGGCCGCGTGGAAGCCGCATCTCGCGCCGCCGCTGCCTGCCGCGCAGCGCATTGTGGAGCCGCCGCAATTCGCACGTGGGCTGCCCGAACAAGGCAATGCGCGCGCACTGCCGGCCATCCTCGCGGCGATCAAGGGTCGACACAACGCCGATGTGCCGATGCCCACGCTGATGAAGTATCTCGTCATCGCCGCGCTGCCGTTCGTCGCCTTCCTCGTCATCGGCCTGCTCGTCATGCGTGGCATGACGCCGTCTGCCGACGAGGCCGGCTCGGGACTCGCCGCAGTGCCGACAGCGTTCTGGATCGCCGGCATCGCCGGGGGCGCGCCGCTGGTCGGCTTCTACGCGTGGTTCACGGTGACACGCATGGAAGTGCTGAAGATGCTGCTGGGCTCGTTCTTCCCGCTAGCGGCGCTGATCGTGACGGTGCTGGGCTCCATCGTGTTCGGGCTGGCGACGCCGACCGAGGCCGCGGCGATCGGGTCGATGGGCGGCATCCTGCTGGCGCTCGCCTACCGCCGACTCAACTACTCGATGATGAAGGAGTCGCTCTACCTCACCGTCAAGACCTCGGCGATGGTGGGCTGGCTGTTCATCGGCGCGGGCATCTTCTCGTCGGTGTTCGCGCTGCTGGGCGGCCAACGGCTGATCGAGGAGTGGGTGTTCTCGATGGACCTCTCGCCGCTGGGGTTCATGATCCTGGCGCAGGTCATCATCTTCGTGCTCGGCTGGCCGCTGGACTGGGCAGAGATCATCGTGATCTTCGTGCCCATCTTCGTGCCGCTACTCGACCACTTCGGCATCAATCCGCTGTTCTTCGGCCTGTTGGTGGCACTCAACCTGCAGACCGCATTTCTGTCGCCACCGGTTGCAATGGCGGCCTTCTATCTGCGCGGGGTCGCCCCGCCCCACGTCACGCTGAGTCAGATTTTCGCCGGCATGCTGCCCTTTCTGGGTATCCAGATCCTGGCGCTGATCCTGCTCTACACCTTCCCGGCCATCGCCCTGTGGCTGCCGGCGAAGCTCTACGGATGACAAAAGAACCGGCGCAACGCGCCGGCAATACGGAGGAGTAAGGCATGACCAACGCAACAAATGTACAGCCGGCCGCCGAATCGATAGCCCTGCCGCCCGCAGCCGCGGCCGTGGGCAACTACGTCGGCTGGGCGATCTCCGGCAACCTGGTGTTCATCTCCGGGCAGTTGCCGCTGGACAACGGGGCCATCGCGGTCAAGGGACAACTCGGCCGTGACCTCGAAATCGAGGACGGCTACCGCGCCGGGCGCCTGTGCGGACTCAACATTCTCGCCCATCTCAAGGAGGCCTGCGGCGGCGATCTGGGCCGCGTCGTGCGCGTGGTGCGCCTGGGCGGTTTCGTCTGCGCCGCGCCCGAGTTCATTGACGCGCCCAAGTGCGTGAATGGCGCCTCCGACCTGATGGTCGAGTACTTCGGGGCGGCTGGCAGCCACGCGCGCTTTGCCGTTGGCGTGGCCTCGCTGCCGGGCGGCGCTGCGGTCGAGGTGGACGCCACGATCGAGATCCGCCCGGCCGACTGAACTTCCGACTTCCCAACTTCAAGGCGCGCGCGCCACAAGGAGAACGACATGAGCGACAACCCCACGATCCGCTATTACGGCTGGTCCAGTCTGTCCATCGACACGGCTTACGGATCGATGTACTTCGACCCCTTCTTTCGTCACTACTGCGGCGCACAGTGGTTCGGGCTGGAGGATTTCGCCGATGCGAAGTACATCTGCGTCACCCACGGCCACGAGGAGCACTTCCTCGACGTCCCGGACGTCGCGCGTCGCTCCGGCGCGACCGTAATCGGACCGAAATCGGTCACCGGCTTCCTGCGCTCGCGCCGCAAGCTGCCCGAGGAAAAGCTGATCACCATGCAGACCGGCGAGAGCCGCGAGCTACCCGGCTTCAAGGTCTCCACCTTCAACTGGAAGCACCGCGACATCAATCTCGTCAAGGCCATCTCCAAGGCCGTCTTCAAGGGCAATACCACCCAGCTCGCATGGGTCTGGAGCAGCGTCACCAACGCACCGTTCTACGCCCCCTATACCGGCTATCACGTCGAACTGCCGGGCGGGCTGACCGTGCTCAACTACAACGAAGGCTTCAACACCAAGATGACCGACGCCGAAATCGAGGAACTCGGTCGGCGTTTTCACACCGACGTGCTGCTCGCCGGCATGCAGCTCGACTTCGTCGCCGACGTGGTGCGCGGCGCCAAGGCGCTGAAACCGAAGATCGTGCTGCTCTATCCGCCGCACGACAAGTTCCACGACATGATGGGCGTCACCTCGCGTCCGTGGAGCGAATTCGCCGACGCGGTCAAGGCTGCGCTGCCGGAGGCAAAGGTCATCATCGCCGAACCGGGTACGACCATAGACGCCGTCACCGGCGAGGTGCTGGCCGAGGAGCTCGAGCCCGCGTGATCGGATCGCCGGGAACCGGTCGCAGCAGGGGCTGAGGGAAACATGGTGGCGATGACACCGCACTTTTGATCACGCTACTATCGCCACCATCGCCCCTGCTGAGGCCATACAGCCCACCCTGAACGAGGAGCGGCACTGAGCGGGACGAGCCCGGCCCCCCTCAGCGCTTGGGCCTTTCGCAGGTCGGCGGTTTTGCCAATCGCATGGTCGACGTGGCGCATCACTGGCTGGAACGCACGCGCTGAGGAACGCGCGCCGCGATCGAACGTCGAAGCGCAGGCCATCGACCACACGGAAGCATTCATGAGCCACGACACCTACACCCCACCCCGCGTCTGGAAGCAGGAAGCGCCCAGCGGTGGCGCCTTCGCCAACATCAACCGCCCGGTTGCCGGCCCGACCCATGACGCGGAACTGCCGGTGGGGCGTCACCCGCTGCAGTTGTATTCGCTGGCCACGCCCAACGGCATCAAGGTCACGGTGATGCTCGAGGAACTGCTCGCGCGCGGCCACGCCGGCGCCGAGTACGACGCGCATCTGATCCGCATCACCAAGGGCGAGCAGTTCGGCAGCGGCTTCGTCGAACTGAATCCGAACTCCAAGATCCCGGTACTGCTCGACCGCAGCATGGACCCGCCGCTGCGCGTTTTCGAATCGGGCTCGATCCTGCTGTATCTGGCGGACAAGTTCGGCGAATTCATACCCAAGGACCTGCGCGGAAGAACCGAGTGCCTGTCGTGGCTGTTCTGGCAGATGGGCAGCGCGCCGATGGTCGGCGGCGGCTTCGGGCATTTCTACGCCTACGCGCCGGAGAAGTACGAATACCCGATCAATCGCTACACGATGGAGGTCAAGCGCCAGCTCGACGTGCTCGACCGCCGCCTGGCCGAGACCAAATATGTGGCCGGCGCCGACTACACCATCGCCGACATGGCGATCTGGCCATGGTACGGCCTGCTGGTGCGCGACGAACTGTACGGCGCGGCCGAATTCCTCGACGTCGCCAGCTACCCCAACGTGCAACGCTGGGTAGCCGAGATCGCCGAGCGTCCGGCCGTGCGCCGTGGCCGCATGGTCAATCGCACCTGGGGTCCGCACGAGCAGAGACTGCCCGAGCGCCACGACGCGAGCGACTTCGAGCTGCGCACCGGCGACAAGCTCGCCCGCGAGGACGGCTGAACCCGGCCCTGCGGGCGGCGCTCCCGCGCGCCGCGGCTTCGCGCTACACTCGCGCTCAAACCGCCCCGCACAGGAGAGCGTCATGAGCGGCACGCCCCCATCCCCCCATCGCTGGCGCTTTTTCCGGATCGGTGGCTGCGACCAGGTTCACATCGAAACCGCCGACGACCTGCGCAATCTGGGCACACTGGACCAGAAGCTCTGGGCGGTGCTGGCCTGCCCGACATCGGATCTGGAGTTCGACACCCGCACGCTCGCGCTGATCGACACCAACGGCGACGGCCAGATCCGCCAGCCGGAAATCGTCGCGGCGACCGACTGGGTATGCCGCGTGCTGTGCACGCCGGAGATCCTGTTCGAGGACGGCGACGCCATCCCGCTGGCCGCGCTGAACGACGCTGACGCGGAAGGCGCAGCGCTGCTCGCCGCCGCACGCGAAGTGCTGGCCGTGCTCGGCAAGCCCGACGCGGGCGCGATCGCGCTGGCCGACGTGGCCGACAAGACGCGCCTGTTCTCGGCCGACCATTCCAACGGTGACGGCGTGGTGCCGGCGCAACTGGCCGGCGACGAGCACCTGGCCTCCGCGATCACGCTGATCGTCGCCACGCTCGGCGGCGAGGCGGACTTGTCGGGCGAGGCGGGCATCACCGAAGCAAGCCTCACGGCCTTCTTCGAGCAGGCGCGCCAGGTCTCCGAGTGGCATCGCGCCGCCGAGGACAAGGCCGATGAAGTACGGCCGCTGGGCGAGGGCACGGCTGCCGCGGCCGACCTTTTCGACGCGGTACGCGCCAAGGTGGATGACTACTTCACGCGCTGCCGGCTGGCCGCCTTCGACGCACGCGCGGGCTCCGCGCTCAACCCCGCCGACACCTTCTACGCCGCGCTCGGCGCACAGGCGCTCGACGCCGGAAACGCCGACATCGCCGCCCTGCCGCTGGCCCTGGCCGGCGCGGACAAGCCGCTGCCGCTGGCCGACGAGCTCAACCCGGCCTGGGCCGCGCGCATCGCGCAATTGCGCGACGAGGTGGTCGCGCCGCTGCTGGGCGAGCGCGAAACACTGTCCGAAGCGGACTGGCAGGTTCTGTGTGCGCGCTTCGCGGCCTATCGCGCGTGGCTCGCCGCAAAGCCCGATTCGCCGCTCGCCGGGATCGATGTCACCCGCCTGCGCGAACTGCTCGACGACGACACGCAGGCACGCCTGATGGAACGCATCGAGGCCGACCGCGCCGCCCACGGCGCCGCCGGCCCCATCGACGCACTCGAACGCCTCACCCGCTACCGGCGGGATCTGGTCACGCTGCTGCGCAACTTCGTGAGCCTGTCGGACTTCTACGGCCACAGGAAAGCCATCTTCCAGGCCGGCACGTTGTATCTGGACGAGCGCAGTTGCGAGCTGGTGCTGCGCGTGTCCGACATGACCAGGCACGCGACACTCGCAACGCTGTCGGGCGCCTATCTGGTGTATTGCAACTGCTCGCGCAAGAATGAAAAGCCCTTCACCATCGTCGCCGCGATGACCGGAGGCGACGCCGACGAGATGATGGTGGCCGGTCGCAACGGCCTGTTCTACGACCGCGCCGGACTCGACTGGAGCGCGACCGTCGTGAAAGTGGTCGAAGCGCCGATCAGCGTGCGTCAGGCCTTCTTCTCGCCATACAAGCGCGTCGCGCGCCTGATCGGCGCGCAGATGGAGAAGTTCGCCGCCTCGCGCGACAAGGCCGTGGAGGCCAGAGCCCAGGCCGGCATCGCGGACTCTGCCTCCAAAGTCGAGGCCGGCGCCGCGCCGACCCCATCGTCGCAGGCCTTCGATATCGCCAAGTTTGCCCGCATCTTCGCCGCCATCGGCCTGGCCATCGGCGCCATCGGCACCGCGCTGGCCGCCATCGTGTCCGGCCTGCTGACGCTGCCGGCGTGGAAACTCCCGCTGGTATTCGTCGGCGTCATCCTGCTGATCTCGGGGCCATCGATGCTGCTCGCCTGGCTCAAGCTGCGCCGCCGCAACCTCGGCCCGCTGCTCGACGCCAACGGCTGGGCCGTCAACGCCCGCGCCCGCATCAACATCGCCTTCGGCGCCTCGCTCACCGGCATTCCCGAACTGCCCGACGGCGCGTCGCGCTCGCTCAAGGATCCCTACGCAGACAAGGGCGGCACCTGGAGATGGTGGCTACTGCTCGCACTCGTCGCGATCATCTTCATCGAGTTGTGGCGCAACGGGACGATGGGCTGAGCTACGGAACCAGTCAGGGGGCGGCCTGCAGCCGGATGTCGCGCAACCACGGCTCCAGGCGCTTGCCGAATGCCAGCTCGGCCGTGAATGCCGGCAGTTTGCCGCGGGTGGCCGCAGAAGCCTCCAGCGCGAACTCGAATCCTGCACGATGCGCGAACGGCACGTGAATGATGCCTGGCCGTACATTGCGGATGAAGCCCTGCGGGCCGTCGGCCTTGCCCGCGCGATACATGGGCGCGATCTCGGCTCGCACGATGGCGTAGCGGCTGCGGTCGGGGTAGTCCGCCCGCAATTCGGCCCGATGCAAGCCGGCATCGACGGCAAACAGACGGCTGCGCTGCCCCTCGTCCGCGAGATATTCGCGCGCATGCTGCGCCCGGCGCGCGAATTCCTCATTCTGCGGGTCCAGTTCAAGCAGCGCGATCTCGCGCTCGGCCAGCGCATGCAACCGCGTCCGTAGCGCCTGATAGGCCGGGCCGTCGAGTTCGAGCACGATGAACACCTCGCGACCACGATCCCGCTTGGCGTGCGGCTCGTCCGATTCTGGAGCGCGGGCAAAGCCCAGCGCCTGCATCTTGTCGCGATCGAGCCACGCCGGGCTGGTCGTGCGATCCGCCCAGGTGCGCGCACCGAACGCCGCTTCCGGATCATCCGGCGGCACTGCGCGCCATTGCAGCGCCAGCGCCAGACCACTGTTTTCCGAGCCCGGTCGGGTTTCCAGACGCAGTTCGCGCTCGCTCAGTGCAAGCACACTATCGGGGTCGCCCGATCGGTTCCACCACACGCCACCCAGCGCGACCGCATTGGTCAGCAGGATCAGTGCAACACCGGCAAGCTGCGCCGCACGACGGGATAGCGGCTTCATCGCACACCTCCCGCGTTCTGGACACCGCGCAGGCGCTTGACCACCAGCAGTGCAAGTACCGAGCACAAGCCCAGCACCAGGAAGAACAGGTACTTGGGCATCAACTCCCACCACCAGTCGAACAGCTTGGTGTACATGAACACCACGAAGAAGACGATGCCGGTATTGACCACTTCCGGCCAATGCATGCGCATGCCGGCCCATATCGCGGCCGCGCTGAGCACGAAACCGGCAATCTGATACATCGCCTCCACCGTGGCGGGCGACCATGGCAGATAGCTGATCGCCCCCCAGTTGGCGAGCACCAGCACCGGCAGCAGCAGGGACAGCATGCCGAACAGCCGGTAGGTCGGCGGAAACGACTCACGCCCGCGATGGCTGACCCAGTGCGACAAGCCGATCAGCGCGATCGACAGCGGAATGAAATTCTCCGGCCGCTCGCCGAAGTGGATCCAGTACACCCCACTCCAGCTGCCCACGCGCGCCGCGACATAGGCGACGATGCACACAATGCCCGCCGCCAGCATCAGCCGCAGATCGCAGTGGTAGGCCAGCAGCAAGGCAAAGGCCGCCCATGGCAGCAAGGCCTTGTCGCTTGGCGTGATGTTGAAGATTTGCCCGAGCATCACCGTGTTGAGGACGAAGCAGGCAAATGCTGCAAACGCGGCGAGCTTGGTGAAATAGCCGCTGCGATCGCGCGCATCCACCCATAGCGTCAGCACGAAGGTGCCCAGCGACGCGCCAATCAGAATGGCTACCTGAGCGGTTTCGGGGAAGATCCCCCAGAAGCGGTAGAACAGGAAGAACACGCTGGCCGCAAAGGCCAGCGCGCCCAGCAGCGAGGCAATGCGCATGCCCCACGACAGTTGCTGCGAGCGCGTGTCGGGATCGACGTCGAAGTCGGACAGGAATCCCGACAACAGGACCGCGTGATGTGCCTGAACGGCATCCGTCTGTTCGCCCGACAACTGCAGAACGCCCTCGGCCTGCAGCCGCTGCAACTCCGCCCGGAAGCCACGGATGTCATCGGTTCTGCCCTGCGCGGCAACGCGATTGGATTCAGTCATCAAGCCTGGGAGCATGCCAGCCATGCCACGGCAATAATCAGTCGCTGATCATGAGCCCCATCCGCCGTCCGTACAAGCGTGCGTGGCGCTCGCTCGCCCAACCAAAGATCGCGCAGCGCACAAAGCGCTTTCGATTCATGCTGTTTGCATTTAACGTACGCATTCCTGCGCACTGACCACCAAGGCACCCGACATGATCACCCGGCGCCTGTTCGGCACGCTCTGCTGCATCTGCCTGGCCCTGACGGCGTCCGTCGTGTTCGCCAACCGCTACCACGACGGCATCGATCCCTCGCACTACTGGGTGAGCGAAAAATACGACGGCGTGCGCGCCCGCTGGGACGGCCACGAGTTCACGCTGCGCAGTGGCGGCACCATCGCCGCACCCGACTGGTTCACCGCCGCCCTGCCGCCTGAAGAAACGCTGGACGGCGAACTGTGGATGGGCCGGCGGACTTTCGACCGCCTCTCCGGCCTGGTACGCCGCAACGCGCCTGAAGACCCCGCCTGGCAAGAGGTTCGCTACATGGTCTTCGACCTGACCGGCGCCCCTGGCACCTTCACCACCCGTGTCGAACGCATCCGCCAGATCGCCGTCGCCGCAAACGCCCCGTGGCTGCAAGCCGCCCCGCAACGCCGCGTCGCCAACCGCGCCGAGCTGCAGCAATGGTTCGACGAAGTCGTGCAGGCCGGCGGCGAAGGCCTGATGCTCCACCACGCCGACGCCCACTGGACCCCCGGCCACAATCTCGCCCTGCTCAAACACACCCCTCAACTCGACGACGAAGCCCGCGTCATCGCCCACCTCCCCGGCAAAGGCCGCCTGCAAGGCATGACCGGCTCCCTAATCGTCGAAACCCCCGACGGCCGCCGCTTCCGCCTCGGCAGCGGCCTCACCGACGCCCAACGCCGCGATCCGCCAGCAGTGGGGAGTCTCGTGACCTATCGCTATCGAGAGCTGACGCCAAACGGAATGCCGCGGTTTCCGGTGTTTCTGCGAGTGCGGGACTTGCCGTGAGCCCTCCAGGGCCGGGACTGTTCAATAATCTTGAACGTTCACGTAACGTGAACAACGATCTCGTAGGGCAGGTAAGCGCAGCGCACCTGCCGCAGACTTCCGGAGAACAACATGGCAGACGTCAACGCACACGCTCGCAAGCACCGCAAAGCGCTGCGCAAGGCTGGTCTGCGTCCGATGCTGCTTTGGGTGCCGGATGTACCCCATCCCGACTTCGCGGAAGAATGCCGTCGCCAGTCTCGCCTTGCCGCCCAAGCCGACATGGCCGATGCCGATCTGCAGCGGTTTATGGACGAAGCCCCGACCGACATCAACGGCTAGCGCGAATAGAACGCGAGAGGCCTCAAGGCAACGCACATTTCGCCGGATGTTGAAATGGGTGTAAATGGGCGTAGTATTGGTTTTCATGATCCGAGCCGATGCCGTTCAGATAAGCCCCGAGATCCTTGGCCTCATCGCCGGAATAGATGAGTTCAAGGGGGCTTGGCGTGCGCTCGGCACGCTGGCGCCGGACCGGCTGTCCGCCCTGCGGCGGGTTGCCACCATCGAGAGCATCGGTTCATCCACGCGTATCGAGGGTAGCCGGCTGTCCGATCGTGATGTCGAGCGCCTGCTGTCCAGGCTGCAGATCAAGTCGTTCACCACCCGCGACGAGCAGGAGGTCGCCGGCTACGCCGAAGTCATGGAGATGGTGTTCACGTCCTGGCAGGACATTGCGCTGAACGAGAATCACGTCAAGCAACTGCACCGCGATCTACTCATCTACAGCGACAAGGACGCCTGGCACCGGGGCAACTACAAGACCTCCACCAACAATGTGGTGGCCTTCGACGACGATGGCAATCAACTGGGTGTCGTCTTCGCCACGGCATCGCCATTCGACACGCCACCCCTGATGACCGAGTTGATCAACTGGTTCAATGCGGAACGCGCTGCGGGACGGCTCCACCCGCTGCTGCTGATCGGCATCTGGGTCGTGGTCTTCCTCGAAATCCATCCTTTCCAGGACGGTAACGGCCGGCTGAGCCGAGTCCTGACCACCTTGCTGCTGCTCCAAGCCGGTTACGCCTATGTCCCATACAGCTCGCTGGAGAGCGTGATCGAGCAGAGCAAGGAGGCCTACTACCTCGCGCTGAGGCAAACGCAGGGCACCATCCGCAGCGACGCCCCGAATTGGCAGCCCTGGTTGACCTTCTTCCTGCGCGCGCTCGCCGAGCAAGTGCGCCGTCTCAACGGCAAGGTCGAGCGCGAAAAGCTGGTTCTGGCCGTCCTGCCCGACCTGTCATTGCAAATCGTCGAGTTCGCCCGCGAACACGGCCGCATCACCATGGGCGACGCCATCCGACTGACCGGCAGCAGTCGCAACACCCTCAAACAGCACTTTCGCGCCCTGGTCGAACGTGGTCATCTCGAGCAGCATGGCAGCGGTCGCGGTGTCTGGTACGACTTGAAGTGACGTGAATTTCGTCGTGCGCTTCGCTTCCGCCCGCCACCCCGGCGGAAACTGCCTCGCCGTGTTCTCACCCGACGTGTTCCGCGGCCGCCGCCCTCTGGGTCAAGATAGTTGTCGCCTCGATAGGATCTGAAACCCGAGGGCGATAACGGAAGGACGAAGTGGCCAGATACGGACAAGCAT
>JACESY010000092.1 GCA_013911595.1 Azoarcus sp. | reverse complement strand
GACCGGGAGCGTGACGGCGGCCTTTTCCTCCCTGTGCGCTCGGGGCAGCAGCAGATGCAGCGGCAGGCAAAGCGTCAGATGCAGCACGGCGAACACCCAGAAGGCCGTGCGCCAGCCGGCCAGCCCTTCGATCCACCACGTCAGCGGCCAGAACACCGTGCTGGCCAGCCCGCCCATCAGCGTCAGCACGGTCAGCGCCTGACGGTAGCGGTTGCCGGAGAACTGCGACAGCGCCGCGAAGGCGGCGTCGTACAGGTTGGCCGCCATCGCCAGCCCGGCGACGATCCAGCCGGCGAACAGCAGCAACGGCCCGTCCGCCGCGGCGATCAGGGTCATCGCGAGCGCCGCCAGCAGCGAGCCGCCCGCCATGACCCGCCCGCCGCCGATGCGGTCGATGGCGCGGCCCACCGTCGGCGCGGCCAACCCTGAGAAACCCAGTCCCAGCGAGAAGGCGCCAAACACGAGCCCCTGGCTTACGCCCAGGTCCGCCGAGATTGCTGGCGCGAGCACCGCGATGGCGTAGGTCAGCGAGCCCCAGGCCACGATCTGGGTCAGTCCCAGCATGGCGACGGCGCCCCACAAGGGGGTGGAGTGAGAAACGGATGGCGGGCTCATGCGCGGGGGGCGAATGCGGCGGAAACGCATCGTAGCGCGTCACCCGACAGGAAGGGTGGGCGCGCATCGAAATGAGAATGCTTCCTACTCCTGTGATATGCTGCGACGCGTTCCAATCGGGCGCCCGCCGCGCCCCCGACCCGGAGATGTCAAAGCCGATGTTCGCCCTTTCTGTCCGTGGGATCGCCACCGCCGCGCTGTTGCTGTGCACGGCCACTTCCTTCGCCGACGAGCGCCGTGCCGTTGTCGCGCACTATGCCGATCTGGCCGAAGCCATGTATACCGATTCGCTCTCCGCCGCGCGCGAGCTGCAGGCCGCTGTCGGCGCGCTGACAGCGTCGCCCTCGGCCGACTCGCTCTCCGCCGCGCGCG
This sequence comes from Azoarcus sp., assembly GCA_013911595.1. GTDB lineage: Bacteria > Pseudomonadota > Gammaproteobacteria > Burkholderiales > Rhodocyclaceae > Pseudazoarcus. Next base: position 10,876 of record JACESY010000092.1, on the reverse strand, counting down.
AGGCCTGGCTGTCGGCACGCGAGCCGTATCAACAGACCGAGGTCTTCCGTTTCGGCAATCCCATCGTCGACGACTGGGAAGGCAAGGTGAACGCCTGGCCGCTGGACGAAGGGCTGATCGACTACGTCGACGCTTCCTACGGCACGGCGTCGGACGAGAATCCGCTGTATGTCGCCAACGTCGTCGGCAATACCGAAATCCGCCTTGGCGCCGATGTGGTCGATACCCGCGAGATTACCAAGACGCTGCTCGCCGAGCGCCTGCATGAAATCGGCGGCGTGGAGTCCAACGTTGCCACCGGCTACCACGCCGTCGAATTCCTGTTGTGGGGCCAGGATCTGAACGGCAACGAGGCTGGCGCCGGAGAGCGTCCCTGGACCGATTACGCGCGCGGCGAGCAATGCACGAACGGCCACTGTGATCGCCGGGCCCGCTATCTCGAAACCGCCACCGAACTGCTGATCGACGACCTCGAGTGGATCGTCGCGCAGTGGGGCGAGAACGGCCACGCGCGCCGGGCCGTCACGGAAGACCCGTCGCGCGGTCTGTCGATGGCGCTGACCGGACTGGGTAGCCTGTCCTACGGCGAACTGGCCGGCGAGCGCATGAAGCTCGGCCTGATCCTCGGCGACCCGGAAGAGGAACACGACTGCTTCGCCGACAACACCCACAACTCCCATTACTACAATGTCGTGGGCATGCGCTCGGTGTATCTGGGCGAGTACGAACGTCGTGACGGCAGCGCCCTCCAGGGGCCCTCGCTATCGTTGCTGACTGCCGCCGGGGATGATGCGCTGGACGCCGAGATGCGCATGCGTCTGGCAAGCAGCCTGAAAGCGATGGGTGCGATCAAGGCGCGCGCCGAAGGCGGCGAAGCCTACGACCAGCTCATCGCTGCCGGCAATGCCGAGGGCAATGCGCTGATCCAGGCCGCGATCGATGCGCTCACCGAGCAGACCCGTAGCATCGAGCGCGTCGTTGCGGCACTTGAACTGCAGCCCATCGCGGTCGAGGGCTCGGACAGCCTCGACAATCCCGAGGCGGTGTTTCAGTAACAGGTCGGCGAAGGCCCGGTCGGCAGGAGTTTCATGAAACGCAGTCTTGTTGCCGCGGCGACCCTTGCCGCGGCCTGTACATTGGCCGCGGAGCCGGCTGGCGTCGACCGCGAGGCGGCGCGCATTGCGCGCGTCACCGCCCCGACCACCGAATTCGACCACCCCGAGCCCTTCGAATCCAACCCGGGCGGGGCGGCGACGGTCGACAAGGTCGTCAACGCCAGCATCTTCTCGCATCCGTCGGCCAACATGAGCTTCGAGCGCCAGCTCGATTTTCGTGTCGGCGACGGCATCTTCCGCAAGCTGTGGGTCTCGTCGCCGAGTTCGACCCAGTCGTCGGACGGTCTCGGCCCGCTGTTCAATGCCCGCTCGTGCCAGTCCTGCCATCTGAAGGACGGCCGCGGCGCGCCGCCCGTTGGCGATGAGGAAGCGGTGTCGATGTTCCTGCGCCTGTCCATTCCGCCGCAGGATGCGGCCGACCGCGAGGCGCTCGGGACGCGCCGCCGCAGTGTGATCCCGGAGCCGACCTACGGCACGCAATTGCAGAATTTCTCGGTGCAGGGGGTGGCGGCCGAGGGGCGCATGAAGATCGACTACGAGGACATCCCGGTCGAGCTTGCCGACGGGACGATTGTCCATCTGCGCAAGCCGACCTACCGCGTCGCCGATCGCAATTACGGCCCGATGCACCCGCAGACGATGTTCTCGCCGCGCGTCGCCTCGCCGATGATCGGCATGGGGCTGCTCGAAGCGATTCCCGACGAGGCCATCTTCGCGCTGGCCGATCCGGACGACGCCGACAGCGACGGCATCTCGGGCCGCCCCAACTTTGTGTGGAGTGACCAGAAGCAGCGCGTCGAACTCGGCCGCTTCGGCTGGAAGGCCGGCAAGGCCGGTGTGGCCGACCAGAGTGCGCATGCCTTCGCCGGCGACATCGGCATTTCCACCCACCTGGTGCCGAGCGCCTGGGGCGAATGCACGACCGCGCAGAGCGCATGCCGAGAAGCACCGCACGGCCGCGATGCGGACGAAGGGGTCGAGGCCACGCGCGAGATGCTCGATCTGGTGGTGTTCTATTCGCGCAACCTCGCCGTGCCGGCGCGGCGCGATCCGGGCGCGCCGCAGGTGCTGGCCGGCAAGAAAGTCTTCTACGACGCTGGTTGCGCGAGCTGCCACGTGCCGAAATTCGTCACGCGGCGCGACTCGGTCGAGCCGGAGCAGTCGTTCCAGCTGATCTGGCCCTATTCCGACCTGCTGCTGCACGACATGGGCGAAGGACTGGCGGACCACCGCCCCGAAGGCGAGGCCGACGGGCGCGAATGGCGCACTGCGCCGCTGTGGGGCATCGGCCTGACGCAGACCGTCAGCGGACACACCCATTTCCTGCACGATGGGCGTGCGCGCAACCTGCTCGAAGCCATCCTGTGGCATGGCGGCGAGGCGCAGGCCGCGCGTGATCACGTCGTCGCGCTGTCGACGACCGAACGCGAGGCCCTGCTCGCGTTCCTCAATTCATTGTGACGAGGACTTTCCAGATGCTTCGATCGCTTGTCATCGCTGCGGCCTTGCTTCCGTTCGTTGCATCGGCGGCCACGCTCCAATCGGACCACTATCGGCGCCTGAACATCGAACTGGTCGATGCGCAGGTCGTGCCGGGCTACGGGCGCCTGGCGGACAGCGCCGCTGCGCTCCATGCCCGGGCCGCGCGCTATTGCAGTGATGAAGCTTCGCTCGACGAGGTGCGCGAGGCCTGGGGCACCGCCTTCGATGCCTGGCAGGGCGTGCAGCACCTGCGCTTCGGGCCGATCGAGCTGTTCATGCGTGGCATGCGCATGCAGTTCTGGCCCGATCCGCGCAACAGCGTCGGCGGCACGCTCGACGAGGTGCTCGCGAAGGCCGGCCCGGCGCTGCTCGAGGAGGGCGGTTTCGACGAACTGACGGTGCCTGCGCAGGGATTTCCGGCGATCGAATACCTGATTCATGGCGACGCGCTCACGCCCGGCGGCTACGCCTGCGGTCTGCTGCGGACCATCGCTGGCGGCATTGCCGACATGGCGGCCGACACACTGGAAACCTGGGTCGGTGGCGACAAGTCCTGGCGCGAGGGGATTGCGCACGCGGGCGACGGCAAACTGCATTACCAGAACGACCAGGAAGTCACGCAGGACTTCTTCAAGGCCATGCACGGCGCACTCGAACTTGTCGCCGAGCACAAGCTCGTGCGCCCGCTCGGCGCGTCGCTCGAGACAGCGAAGCCGAAACTCGCCGAATCCTGGCGCAGCGGCCGTTCGCTCGACAACATCCGCGTCAACCTCGCCGCGGCCGAGGCGATGTACCTGGGGCGCGTGGAGGATGGGGGATTCTCCCGCGTCGTGCGCGAGGTGGCTGGCGACGCCAAGCTCGACGACCTGTTGCGTCGTGCCTTCAAACAGACGCGTGGCACGGCCGATTCGATCGAAATGCCGCTCTCACGAGCCATTGTCGACCCGACCGAACGCGCGAAGCTCGCCAAGCTCGCACGTGAGGCCTCCGCGCTAAAGGCCCTGCTCGCGCAACGCCTGACTGCCGCGCTCGGCATCCCGCTGGGCTTCAATTCAATGGACGGAGACTGAAAGGGATGTTTGACACCCGCGCGGACTCTTTCCCGGGCCCCCATGAACCGACGTGAATTCCTGACTTCGGGCATGGCCGTGAGCGCCGCCGGCTTCGTGCCGTCCGCGTTCGGCGCGAGCGACGCACGTATCTGGTATGGCGCGCGGCTCGACGGCAACGGGCAGGCGCGCGCCAGCGGCTTCGACGCAGACGGCCGCCTGAGATTCGACGTGGCGCTACCAGCGCGCGCGCACGGGGCCGGTTATTCGGCCGCGCGTGGAGAACTGGTCGTCGCATCTCGCAGACCGGGCGACTTCATGCTGATCGTCGACGTGCGCACGGGGCGCGTGAAGTATCGCATCGCGGCCGCGCCCGAGCGCTTCTTCAACGGGCATGCAGTGTTTGCGCGCGGCGTGCTGTATGCGACCGAAACCGTGGTCGCCGACGCACCGCCTGAGTCCGGTAACGGCGTGATCGGCGTCTATGATGCGCAAGCGGGTTTCGAACGCGTGGCCGAGTTTGCCAGCGGCGGCCACGATCCGCACCAGTTGCTCGCGCTCGGCGACGAGCTGGTGGTCGCCAATGGCGGTTTGCTCGCGCATCCGGATGCGCCGGGCGTCAAGCTCAATATCGACACCATGGATTCGTCCGTCGCGCGCATCGACTCATGCGATGGAAGAATCGTCTCGCAGCACCGGCTCGCGCCGGAACTGCACCGGGTCGGTATGCGACATCTTGCGGCGGCGCGTGATGGCACGGTCGCCGTCGTCGCGCAGTATGAAGGCCCAATCGGAGACGAGGTGCCGCTGGCCGCACTGTTGCGTCCGGGGCGGGAACTGGAACTCTTCGAATTGCCGGGACAAGCGCGCCTGAAGAACTACGTCGGCAGCGTCGCCTTCGATGCGGGTGGGCGCATGCTTGGCCTGGCCAGCCCCAGGGGCGGGGTGGCGATGTTCCATGACCTTGATGCAGACGTCACGCTCGGTCTGATCCAGGTGCCGGACGGCTGCGGCATCGCCGCGACCCGCAAGCCCGGCGAATTTGTCGTCAGCAGCGGGCTGGGCGGTGTGCACCGATGGTCTGCGGGCGAGAGCAGTCGGCTGACCGGTGCGACCGAGCTTGATGACAGTCGCTGGGACAACCATCTGCTGGAACTGGACGCGGTCTGAATTTGCGTCGTGACGGTACCATGCGAAGCTTCTCCCTGAGGCCGAGCACCGTGCCGCATCCATTGCCTCCCGATTCCGTCGTCAAGCGTCCGTCCTGGCGCGACCATGCGATCGCCGCAGCCGCCGTTCTTGCGGTCGCGGCGATTGGCGCACCGCTGCTCGGGCATCTCGATCTGGCCAACATCGCGATGCTGTTCCCGCTTGCCGTGCTGTTCGCCGCGATTCGCCTTGGACGCGGACCGGCGGTACTCGCGGCGCTGCTTTCGGTGTTGCTGTTCGACGTGTTCTTCGTGCCGCCGCGTTTCACGCTCGGCGTCAACGACCTGCAATACCTGCTGACCTTCGCCGTGTTGCTGGTGGTGGCGCTGATTACCGCCGAGCTGGCTGCGAGGCTGCGCCGTGAGCGCGACGTGGCCGAGGCGCGGGGACGGCAGAACGAATCCCTCTACGCGATCGCGCGTGATCTGTCGGCGGCGCTGACCGTGGAGCAGATCGCCGACGTCGCGGTGCGCAGCGCGCGCGAACTGCTCGGCGCAAGGGCGCGGCTGTGGGCGTCCGACGACGACGGCGTGCTGCAGCCGGCGACCGACGTACCCGCGGCGGTGTCCGCGGTCTTCGCGGACGGGTGCGCTGCGAGCGATGCCGACGGCACGCACCACGTTCCGCTGCCCGGCCCGATGCGGGTGCGTGGTGTCCTCAGCCTCGACCCGGAGGCTTCCGGCGTGGCTTCGCCCCAGGCGCTGCTGGACACGGTGGCCGGGCTGCTCGGCATCGCGCTCGAGCGCATCCATTTCGTCAGCGTCGCGCAACGCAGTGGCATCGAGATCGAGTCCGAGCGCCTGCGCAATGCGCTGCTGTCGGCCCTGTCACACGATTTGCGCACGCCGCTCACGGCCATCGCCGGGCTGGCCGATACCGTCGCATTGACGCCGCCGCCACTGTCGCCGGAACAGGCAGAGATGGTCGGCACGATCCGTGTCGAGGCCTTGCGTACCGGTGCGCTGGTGCACAACCTGCTTGACATGGCGCGCTTCGAGACCGGCGGTGTGCGCCTGCGGCGCGAGTGGCAGCCGGTCGAGGAGATCGTCGGCCCTGCATTGCAATCGTGCGCGTCGCTGCTCAGCGCACATCATCTCGAACTCGACCTGTCCGCGGATCTGCCGATGGTCGAGGTCGATGCGGTGCTGATGGAGCGCGCGATCAGCAACCTCGTGGAGAACGCCGCGAAGTACACGCCGGCGGATTCGACCATTGCGATCGCGGCCCGCGTCGTCGGCGAACACCTGGAATTGAGCGTGTGTGACGATGGCCCCGGCTTGCCCGACGGCCCCGTCGAGGACCTGTTCATCCGCTTCGTGCGCGGACGCGCCGAATCGGGCGTATCCGGTGTGGGTTTGGGACTGGCCATCGTCGACGCCATCGTCAAGGCGCATGGAGGCAGATTGCGCGCCGCCAATCGGGCACCGCGTGGCGCGTGCTTCACGCTCGAATTGCCACTTGGCACGCCTCCCGACATCGAGGAGCCCGCCCCATGAGTGCGCTGCCGGATCCGGTCGTGGTGGTGGTCGAGGACGAGCAGCAGATCCGGCGCTTCATCTGCAGTGCGCTGCAGGCCGGTGACTGCCACGCAGTCGAGGCCGAAAGCGGCGCCCGCGGGCTGATCGAGACGCAGTCGCGCAAGCCTGACCTGCTGGTGCTCGATCTGGGCCTGCCCGACTGCGACGGGCTGGAACTGATCCGCCGCGTGCGCGAGTGGTCGGCGCTGCCGATTCTGGTCCTGTCGGCACGTGCCGGTGAGGGCGACAAGGTCGCCGCGCTCGATGCCGGCGCGGACGACTACCTGACCAAACCTTTCGGCGTCGCCGAACTGATGGCGCGGGTACGCGCGCTGCTGCGCCGCACCGCGCTGGCGCGCGGCGCCGACTCGGCACTGGTGCGCTTTGGCGCGATCGAGGTCAATCTGGCGCGGCGCACCGTCATGCGTGACGGCGAGACCGTGCATCTGACCCCGATCGAGTACAAGCTGCTCGCGCACCTGGTCGCCAACGCCGGGCGCGTCATGACGCACCGCCGCCTGCTCGCCGAGATATGGGGGCCGAACCACGTCGAGCACGTGCACTACCTGCGCGTGCACATGGCCAGCCTGCGCCGCAAGCTGGAGGCGACGCCGGCGTTTCCGGCGCACATCCGCACCGAGACGGGAGTGGGCTACCGGCTGGTGTTGTAGCACTGGCCAACGCGCTCGTCCTCGCTCGGGACGAGTGCCCGTCGTCGAGGCGGGCGTCGCCGACGCGTCCGATTCGTGCGTCGCGGCAAGCGGCATCAGCGCCGCCAGAACCCCGGCGTAAACAGCACCAGCACCGAGAGCACTTCGAGGCGTCCGGTCAGCATCGTGGCGACGCACACCCATTTCTGAAAGTCGGTCAGGCCAGCGTAGTTCGAGGCCACGTCTCCCAGCCCCGGGCCCATATTGTTGATGCAGGCCACCGTTGCCGTCAGCGCGGTGATGAAGTCCAGCCCCGAGCCCATCAGCAGGAAGGTGGCGGTGACCACGGTCATGAAGTACAGGAAGATGAAGCCGAGCATCGCCTGGATGACGCTCACCGGCAGTTGCAGGTCGCCGATGCGTACCGGGTTGACGATGGCGGGATGGATCATGCGCATCAGCTCGCGGTGGCCCTGCTTGGCGAGTGTGAGCGTACGGATCATCTTGATGCCGCCGCCGGTCGAGCCGGAGCTGGCCGTGATGCACGACAGGTAGAACATCCAGAAGGTCGCGAACGGTGGCCAGGCGCTGAAGTCCTGGCTGGCGTAACCCGAATCGGTGGCGATCGACACCAGGTTGAAGGCGGTGTGGCGCAGTGCGCTGGCCACGTCGTCGTAGACGCCTGCATCGAGCAGGTACCAGGCCACGCCCACGATCGAGGCCGAGAGCACGCCAACCACGGCGCGTGCCTCCGCGTCGCGCCACAGCGGGCGCAGGCTGCGCGACTGGATGGAAGCGAAGTGCGACATGAAGTTGAGCGCGGCGATCACCATGAACACGATCAGCACGCCTTCGATGAGGGGGTCGTCGAAGGCGCCGACGCTTGCGTCGCGCGTCGAGAAGCCGCCCAGACTCAGCGCCGAGAAGGCATGGCAGATGGCGTCCAGCCAGCTCATTCCGGACAGCCGCAGCGCGGCGATGCAGGCGGCGGTCAGTGCGCAGTAGATCAGCCACAACGCCTTGGCGGTGTCGGCGATGCGCGCGGTCATCCGCGCGTCCTTCATCGGACCCGGCACTTCCGCCTTGTACAGCTCGCGTCCGCCAACGCCGAGCAGTGGCAATACCGCGACCGCGAGGACGATGATGCCCATGCCGCCGAACCACTGCAGCAGGTGACGCCACAGGTTGATCGAGGCCGGCGCGTCGTCGAGCCCGGTCATCACCGTCGCGCCGGTGGTGGTCAGCGCCGACATGGTCTCGAAGAAGGCGTCGGTGAAGCTCATGTCCTGATAAACGATCAGCAACGGGATGGTGGCGATGGCGGCCATCTGCACCCAGGCGGCGACCACCAGCACGAAGCCATCGCGCGCGCGCAGCTCGCGGTAGTGGCGGCGGGTGGCGACGTAGATCGCGCCGCCGATCGTGGCGGTCAGGACCATGGCGTAGATGTGGTCGACGACCAGACCGTCGTCGAAGACCAGGGAGCCGGCGATCGGCAGCAGGTAGACCAGGCTGAAGAAGCTCATCAGCCGGCCGAGTACGTTGAGGACCGGCAGCATGCCGTTCATCAGACGAACCCCGGCGCGACCTGGAAGATCTTCTCGACCTGGCGCACGAGCTTCTTGTGCGTACAGAACACGATGACGTGGTCGTCCTGCTCGATCAGGGTGTCGTGATGCGCCATCACGACCTCGCGGCGCACGACGCGCCCGTCGCGCACTTCGTAGCGCACCACGGCGCCGATGGTCGCGCCGCGCGGCAGCGCAATGTCGTCGATGCGCCGGCCGACCACGCGCGAGTTGCGCGCATCGCCATGGGCGACGATCTCGAGCGCCTCGGCGGCGCCGCGGCGCAGGCTGTGCACCGCCACCACGTCACCGCGACGCACGTGCGCGAGCAGCGTACCGATGGAGATCTGCGCCGGCGAGATGGCGATGTCGATGGGCCCGCCCTGCACCAGGTCGACATAACTCTTGCGGTTGATCAGCGCCAGCGTGCGGCGCGCGCCCATGCGCTTGGCCAGCGAGGCGGACATGATGTTGTCCTCGTCCTCGTTGGTGAGCGCCGCGAACAGATCCATGCCGGCGATGTTCTCGTTGTCGAGCAGGGTCTCGTCGGTCGCGTCGCTTCTGAGTACCAGGGTGTCCTGCAACTGGCCGGCGAGGAACTTGGCGCGTCGCTTGTCCAGTTCGAGCAGCTTGACGTTGTAGTCCTGCTCGATCGAACGCGCCAGCCGGAAGCCGATGTTGCCGCCGCCAGCGATCATGATGCGCCGCATCGGGTGATCACCGCGACGCATCTCGCGCATGACCTGACGGATGTGCACGCTCGCGGCCAGACAGAACACCTCGTCGCCGGGCACGATGAGGGTGTCACCCTCGGGGATCAGCGCCTCGCCGTTGCGGTAGATCGCGGCGATGCGCACCTCGATGTTGGGCAGGTGATAGCGCAGCGCCTTGAGGGGATGGCCGACCAGCGGGCCGCCCTCGAAGGCGCGCACACCGATCAGGCTGAGCGCGCCTTCGGCGAATTCGAGTACCTGCAGCGCCTCGGGGAAGGAGATCAGGCGCCTGATGTAGTCGGTGACGATCTGCTCCGGGCAGATCGAGAAATCCACCGCGAAGTTCCCGGGCGCGAGCAGTTCGGGGTGGTCGACGAACTCACCCGAACGCAGGCGCGCGATACAGGTCGGCAGGTTATAGAGGGTCTTGGCGACCCGACAGGCACACAGGTTGGTCTGGTCGGATTGAGTGACGGCGATCAGCAGATCGGCGTCGGCCGCGCCGGCCTCCCCCTGTACCGTCGGCGAGGCACCGTTGCCGGTGATGGTGCGCACCTCGAGGCGGTCGCGCAGTGTTTCGAGAATTTCCGCGTCGGTGTCGACCAGCGTGAGGTCGTTGGCTTCGGAAGCCAGGTTTTCGGCCACCGATGTGCCGACCTGACCGGCTCCGAGAATGATGATCTTCATGGTCGCGTCCGTGATCCGAGCCGTCGTTACGTAAACCGGATGCTAGGCAGGCGCGAGTAAAGATGTCGTAAAGTTTGTGCGGTGCCGCAGGTCGGCGTTCTCCGGCCCTGGGGCCGGGACAGAAGGTCATGGTGCGCCGCCGTGAAGGCGGCGCGAGTGTGTTATCCGAGGTCGAGTTCGCCGTCGAAGCTGATGTCGATGGCCAGATCGTCGACTACCAGCGTCATCTTCGCCGGGAGCTTGCCGCCCTTGAGCTTGCCGGCCTCGTCGGCCTCGCGCACGGCCTTCTCGATTTCGATCTGCGAGTTCACGCCGACGGTCTTCAGAAACTTGCGGATACTCATGTTGAGAACTTCGTCGTTCATGCTTCGGTCTCCTGATTGCGAATCAAGGATGCTGGGCTTCGCATCACCACTCCCAGCATAGACGATTCCGGCCGCAGGTCCGCCGCGGGGGCTGGCCACGGCTTCATCCAATGGAGATCGACCCATGAAACAGCTTCTGTTGAAGGCCGCTGCCGCGGCGATGTTCGCGAGCGCCACCGGTGCGGCCTGGGCCGACGACCTCGAAGGCGTGATCGAGCGCGTGGATGCTTCCGCGCGAACGCTGGTGGTGCAGGGCATCACCTTTCACACGATTGCGTCGACCGACTACGACGACGGTCTGCAGCGATTCGAGGATCTGCGCGAGGGCCAGCGCGTTGAGGTCGATTTTACCTACCGTGACGGCCGCCACTTCGCCACCGAGATCGAACGCGACGATTGAGGCGACGGCGCGCCGTGAGCGTCTCAGCCCTCGATGGCCGACGGCGTCGCACCGGCGCCGGCGAGAAACTCGCGCAACAGGCGAATCTCGCTCTTCGAACAGGTAGAGCCGTGATGCGGGT
>JACESY010000091.1 GCA_013911595.1 Azoarcus sp. | reverse complement strand
ATGCTTGTCCGTATCTGGCCACTTCGTCCTTCCGTTATCGCCCTCGGGTTTCAGATCCTATCGAGGCGACAACTATCTTGACCCAGAGGGCCGGCGCGATGTCGTGCACGATCTGCGCCATCGCGCGCCCCTCGTCGGAGCATTCCGCCCCGTCCAGATCGTCGAGTATTCCGACATCGGGCGGCAGGTCTCCACTCGCGACGTCGTCCGCGTATCCGGAAAGGCAGTCGAAGCTGTCCGACAGAACACCCACCACGGAACGGGCGCCGTCGACTGCAAACTGCATCCGCGCCCGGTCGGAGCGCTGCGCCACATCGCCCTGGCTCGTTACCGCGCCCACATTGGGCCTGGCCAGCACCGGGCGTGCCGACAACAGCGTTTCCAGCGCATCGAGTGACGAAAGCGCCGCCAGCGGAATGCGTATCGAGACGGTGCGCCCCGCGACCGCGACGATCTCGGCCCCGATTGCCTCCAGATCCGCGATCAATGCCGACGGATCGTCGTCGATGGCAACAGCGTCGATGAACGCGCGATCACCGGCCATGCCGGGCAAACTCTCGCTGCGGAACACGATGCCGTCTTCGCCGTCGCTCTCCTGCCTGAATTCGCGGTACTCCCGTGCCAGACGATCCAGCCCCAACACCAGCTTGCCGTGCGACGGGCGATCATCGTGCCAAATGGGGGCCGCTTCCGGCGTGGTGCCCTGGGCGGACACGGCACCCGGCGCGGCGATCGCCCCCGCGAGCAGCATGGAACAGACGAAACGGGATCTCGAGCGGCGAAACATCGCGAGAAAGCTCCTTCGGAATCGGGGATGCACCGCGCGGGGCACAACAGGGAGGCCGATGCTACACGCCGGGAGCGAACTGGGCCATCGAGCTTTCGGGCAGCCGGGGAGAATCCGGAGAATGCCGTGCCCCATTGGTTGGCGAGGACACCAGGATAGAGCGGCCAGTTGGGAGGCTGCGCCTTTGACGGCGCACGCCCGACAGGCACAGCCGGTGAACGCTCAGCGTCTGCCGTATTGGCTGAATACCGTGCGCGCATCCTCGTGGGCGCGCTCGAGCGTGCAGATCGACGGATCGTCGTCGTGGCCGCAGAAGTAGTCATCGTCCTGCGCGCGCATCACCATCGCAATGGCATCTTCGTCGCTGGCGTCGTACTTCTCGGTGATCAGGGTAGTGACTTCGTCCAGATGTTCTTCGTAGGTCATCGCTCGGGCGTCCGGTGGCGGCATCGACGTCGTCGAACGCCATGCTGCGCCGATCGACGACCCGATTGTAGCGCGCCGTCGAGCCTCGCGATCGCCCCGAGCGATCCCCCGTCAATCAGTAGCGATAGGCCACATCATTCTCGATCCGGACCCCATCGCCCACGGCGAAATCGGCGTCCGGCTGGCGCGACAGCGTCCGGTACGAACCGTCCTGCATCCGCACGGTCAGCCTGGAGAAATTCGTCACTGTATCGTCCTGATTGCGCTTTTCGATTTGATGCCCGACATAGGCGCCGCCGGCCACACCCGCGGCGGTCGCGATGGTCTTGCCACTGCCTCCGCCTACCTGATTGCCCGCGACGCCACCAATCACGGCGCCTGCAACGGTTCCCAGCCCATAGCCGCTGCCACCGATGCCACCCTTGTCCGCAGTCTCCTGCGAGTGCTCGATCGAATGCACCACACCGTATTCCGAACGCGCCTGATTCTGAATGACGGTGCCGCTATCGGCACGGGGACTGGGGCCGGACGAGGAGCACGCGCCCAGCGTCAATGCCGCAACGGCACTCAGGACGAGCCCGCACTGTTTGATTTTTTTCATGACGATCTCCAGAGTGTTGCCTACAAGGTCGGCACCGCGGCGAGCCAATGCGGCGGACGCTGCACTCCATCCGAGATGGATGTGCAGGCGTGACGATGAGGATGATGCGGCGGGGGCGCGGCGCCGTCTGTCCGCTAACAGACAGACGGCTCGCAAGGCGATCAGCGACGGACGCCGGGAAGCATGTAGCGACGTTCCAGCCAGCGTGCAATGAGCACGATCACCGAAACCATGAGCAGGTAGACCAGACCGGCCGCAAGATAGGCCTTGAAGTATTCGAAGCTGCGCGTAGCCAGCTCCTGCACCTGGGCAAAGAACTCGGTGTACTGGATCAGGAAGGCCACCGAGCTGTCCTTGAGATTCAGGATGGCCTGGTTGGTCAGCCCCGGGATGGCCAGCCGCAGCGCCTGCGGCAGGGTAATGACGCGGAACACCTGCAGGCCGGAAAAGCCCTGGGCACGCCCCGCTTCGAGTTCGGCCTGGTCCAGCCCGTTGTAGGCGGTCATCAGGTAGCGCGCGTTGTAGGCGGCCACATTCATCGTGAAGCCGATCACCGCGACCGTAAACGGCGACATGCGCAGCCCCCATTGCGGCAGGCCGTAGTACATCAGGAACAACAGCACGATCAGCGGCGTGCCGATGAAGAACGAGATATAGCCGTTGGTGATGCGGCGCACGAGCCGGCGCTCGCTCAGCGCGAAATGGAAGACGACAATGCCCCACAGCAACCCGGTGACCGTGATCGTGCCGGCCAGTAGCAAGGTGTTGCCCAGACCGTCGAGGATTTGCGGCCAGTAGTCGAGCACCTCGGCGATGAAGAAGGACCAGTCGCCCATCACGACCTCCTGTCGCGCGAGAAGAAGGCGCGGATGCGCGGGTCCTCGTGATCCTCGAAGAGCGCGTTCGCGTCGCCTTCGGCACGCACCATGCCCTCGTCGAGGAAAACCACGTTGCCTTCGATGGCGCGGGCCAGATCGACGTCGTGGGTGACGCAAAGCATGGTCACGTTGTCCGCGCACAACTGGTCGATGACGCCCACGATCTCGCGCGACATCAGCGGATCGAGCGCCGAGGTCGGCTCGTCGAAGAACAGTACAGCCGGGTCCATCGCCAGCGCGCGCGCGATCGCAACGCGCTGCTTCTGCCCGCCCGACAGTTGCGACGGGTACTTGGCTGCGTGCTCGGCCATGTTCATGCGCGCGAGCTCCGCCATGGCCTTGTCGACGGCGTCGGCCCGACCCATGCCGCGCAGCTTGCGCAGGCCGAGCGTCACGTTGTCGAGTGCGGACAGATGGCGATACAGTGCGAAATGCTGGAACACGAAGCCGATCCGCTGGCGCAACAGCCGCACGTCGGTGTCGGCGCGCGTGACGTCCTCACCGCGGAAGATGACCTGCCCCTCGCAGGGGTCGATCAGCCGATTGATGCAGCGCAGCAGCGTCGACTTGCCGCAACCCGAGGGGCCCATGACCATCTTGATCTGCCCTTCCGGCAGCACGAGGTCGACGCCATTGAGCACGGGCTTGCCGTCAAAGCGCTTGATCAGGCCGCGTACGCGCAGCAGTACCTTGTCGTCCGGGAGTTGCGTCATGCTTCAATCACGGTGAAAGCCGGGAATCGCGTAGCGGCGCTCGACCGCCCGAACGCTGAACAGCATCAGCTTGTAGATGGCGAAATACAGCAGGCCGATGGCCACATAGATCTCGACGCCGCGCAGCGTCGTCGAGGCCAGCACCATGGCGTGCTTCATGATTTCGGGGATGCCGACCGTATAGGCAAACGGCGAGTACTTGAGCACCGTTGTGAACTCGTTGATCATACCCGGCACTGCGAAGCGCAGCATCTGCGGCAGTTCGATCGAGATCAGGATCTGCCAGCGGCTCATGCCCATGGCTTCGGCCGCGACGATCTCGTTGGTGTCGACGGATTCGAGCGCACCGCGAAAGACTTCCGCCAGATAGGCACCCGAGATCAGTCCGAGACTGAGCATCATCGACACCAGCGGCGGCACGCTCAACCCCATTGCCGGCAGGCCGAAGAACACGATGAACAGCAACACCAGCACCGGAATGCCACGGAACACGTAGGTGAATACCGACAGTACCGCGTCAAGCATACCCAGGTGCAATCGCGTGAGCATCGCCACCGCAAGCCCGACGACGAGCCCGGTGGCGATGCACGAAAAGGTTACGAGAACGGTGTAGCCGGCGCCGGCGGCGAGCAGGCTCAGGATGTCGAGGAACGTCATCGGACTGCGCCGCCGTGCTGGCTTAGTTCATCCACTTGTCGATGATCTTTTGCAGGCCGTCCTGGCCGAGTTCGTCCAGGTACTTGTCGAAGTCGGCGCGCAGATCGGAGCCCTTGGGGAAGGCGAAGCCGAAGCGGTCGAAGCCGGAAAACACATAGGCGTCCTGGATGGGCATGCTCTTGCGGTAGACCGAGGCCACGGTGCCGTCGAGGAAGGCCAGGTCGAGGTTGCCGTTACGCAGATCGGAGAGCACCTCGTTGTAGGTCGGATACAGCTTGACCTGATCGAGCGAATACACGCCCTTGGGCTCCAGATCCCTCTTGATGAAGTCGGTGTAGGCCATGCCGCGCGGATAGCCCACCGAATACTTCTTCATCTGGTCCAGGTCGTCCATGAACTCGATCTCGCGCTCCTTCATGCTCACCAGATTCCAGGTGTTCTCCATGTAGGGCTTGGAGAAATCCATTACGCGCTGGCGCTGCTCGGTGATGGAGATGCCCGAGAAGGCCACGTCCGCCTGCTTGCTGACCACTGCGCCGAGCATGCCCTGCCAGTCGTAGGCAGTAATGTCGAGCGTGCAGCCACGTGCCTTGCAGTAAGCCTCGAAGATGTCCAGATCCAGTCCCTTCGTCTGGCCGCCCTCCTCGTACAGGTTCGGCGGCGACGCCGGCGAAACCGCAACCTTGATGACTTCGGCCTGGACGCCCGCGGCAGCGAGCAGGAAACACAGCAGTGCGGCGAAACGTTTCATGATGGTCGTCCTATGGATGGGATCACGCGAAACGGCCCTGTGCCGGGCCGCGGGGTAAATGGATGCGCTATATGCTACCGGTTTTTGCACCCTGTGCCTGCGCCGAACCGACGCGCTCGGGCACGGGCGAACCGGGCAGCAGACGCGCGCGCGCGAAGTCTAGCTTCTCGCGCGCCAGTTCGAGCGAGCCGACCAGGAAGTAGTACGACTGGTTGCACCCCTTGGGCACCCAGGTTTCCTCGACTTCCTGCGTCAACTGCCGATGGGTGTGTTCGAGCGCGTCGAGCTCGCGTATCGAGCCGACCGTCTCCGACTCGCGCGCCACCGTGAAGATCTGGTCGTACTTGAAGCTGGCGCCGATGTCGAACATGGTCTTGCGGTAGCTGGGCACCATGCGCAACAGCGGATAGAGCACCGCGATCAGCGCCAGGATGCCCACCCAGGCGGTGTCGAAGAAACTAGCCACCCAGTACGGCGCGTAGTCCTCGAGCATCGGCGCACCGTGCGTGGTGTAGCGCTGCGCCACCTCGCTGCGCAGAATGTGCTTCTCGGTGAAGGCCGGAAAGCCCCCGGCGCGCTCGAAAAACACCTCTTCGGACTGGTACAGCTCGGTGCTCGCGCGCATGAACAGGTACTGCAGCGCCGGGTGCAGCGAGTCGCGCGCGAGAATCGTCGTGGTCGTGGCAATCATGTGCACGTCGGCCTCGGGACGCGGCGGCGTGACCTCCAGGCCGCCCTTGGGCAGCGTCACCACTTCGGTGTATTCCAGATGGCGCGTGAGCGCCTCGGCCACCGGAAAGTCGAGCAGGTGCACGTGGCTGCGCCGCAGCAGACGCTGGGCGTTGCCCGACTCGATACCGGCGAGCAGGAACATGCCGTCGATCTCGCCGGCGAGCAGCGCATCGATGCTCTCGCCGGCCGGCATCTCGTACTTGCGGATGCGATTGACCGCAGCCTCGGGCAGCACGCCGAACAGGGCATCGACCACCGGGCGTGTGCCGCTGCCGGGCAAGGCAATCGAGATGCGCCGCCCCTCCAGGAAGGACACGAAGTCCTCCCCCGTGAAGCGCTCGCCGCGGTGGAAGAACCACAGCGGCTGATAACCGATGCTGCCCAGCGACACGATGGCCTCGTCGCGCGAGAGCGCCAGCCCGCCCTGCGAGAAGGCCACGTCCACCTTGCCCTCGCGCAGCGCCTGCAGGTTCTCCGCCGCGCCGCGCGTCGTGAAGAATTCGACGCTCACCCCGTGCGCGGCAAAATACTCGCCGTAGCGCGCGGCAATCTTCTCCAGCGTCGAGTTGGGCTGGCCCGAGGCCACGCGGATACGATCGGGCGGAAACGGCGAAACGTAATACAACGCCAGCCCCACGGCCAGCACGATCGCCACCACCACGTACCACTGGTGACGGCAGAACAGCAGCAGCGCGAGGAACTCGTCCTTGGCGCTCTTGAGGATGTACTTTTCGACCTTCGGACTGGTTCGTTTCATCGGCAATGACCTGAGGGGTGGGCGCTTACGAGTACTTCGCCACCATGTGACGCTTTAACGCGCCCAAGACGAGGCTGAGCGGATAGCACAACGCGAAGAACAGGCACAGGGCGTAAACATAAATCGGAACGAGGTAGGTCGTCCCGGTCGCACCGATCACGGTGTTGCATTGACCAACCAGTTCACTGACCCCGACCAGGGACGCCGTGCTTGACGCGAGCAGCGTGATCAGCAGGCCGCCCAACCAATTGGGGATGAACAGCATCGCCGCACGCCGCTGCCCTTGTCGCCAGTGCAGAATCGAAGTATGCAGATTCAGCGCGGTGAAGCCGGTCGGTGAGCCGGCCAGCGCGATCGAGGCCTTGAGCCAGTCGGGGATGCTCACGACCACCCCGCCGAGCTCGATCTGGTTCGGAATCAGCGTCGCTGCATAGAACAGCAGCACCAGACTCGGCACGTTGCGGAAGAACGACACGACGAAGCCGACGACACGCGCGATAAAGCGCGACGGCGACAGATGCAGCACCGCCAGCACTCCGCCCACGAAGGTTCCCAGCATCGTCGCCAGGATGGCAATCACGACGTTCCAGTACAGCCCTTCGAGCAGGAACGGCGTCCAGGTCCACAGCACTTCCAGGGTTTCGCCGATCATGCCAGCCCCGCCCGTTGCAGCCGCCGCTCGAAGCGCCCGAACACATGGATCCAGAAGGCGGTCATCAGGTAGAACACGACCAGCAGCGCATTCATCATCAGGAACACGTTGCCGCGATCGGCGATGATCGCGATGGTCGCCGAGAGCAGTTCCGGCACCGCAATCGCCGAGGCGATGGAGCTGGACTTGACCAGGTTGGTCAGCGTATTGCGCACCCCAACCGAAGCGGCCCCCAGCAGCTCGGGCAAATGCGCCGGGGTGAAGCGGAAATCGGGCCGTGAATGCTGCAGATGCTCGGCCGCGTCGAGAAAGGCGAAGGCGATGATCGAGCCGTGATACAGAGCCAGACAGGCGATGGCGATGAACACCGGCGGCACACTGATGCCGAAACTCGACCAGGCCAGGCTGGAGAGCCAGAAGAACACCAGATACATCTGCAGCAACACCGGCGTCATGCGCCCAAAATTTCCCAGGGCAGCTACAAGCCGGCTGAGCAGCGGGATGCGCGCGAAGATCACGGCCGCGCCGCCGAACGCGAACGCCAGGCTCGCAACGATGGTGCTCGCACACAACACCAGCGTCCACAGGATGCCGACGAGATAGCGCTCACGATCGAAGGGGTCGTAGATGAAGGAAAAGTCCATCCCGAAGGTCTCGCGCACCCACAGCCCAATACCCTCCAGGCCGCCGACATCGGCCGACGTGACGAAGGCGGCGTTGCGACAGGCCGCCGGCCATTGACCGTCGGAATCACGCTCGCACAGCAGGCTGCCATCGGGCTCGCGCTCGTTCCACAAACGGTTGGTGTCCTGCAGGAAACGGTTGGGCTGAATATCCCAGGCCGTTTCCAGTTCAATCAGCGTGCCGTCGCGGTGCCACTCGGCGATGATGTCACCGACTGCCCGCTCGAACTCGGTGCCGGCTTCCGAGCGGGCAATGCTGACTGCCCATGGCACGATCAGCGCAGACGGCAACGGTGCGGTATAGCCCGTCCACTCCGGATCCTTGAGGTACTGCTGGATTGCGACGTCGGTGTACAGAAATCCGCTGCAGCGCCCGTCACGCAGCGCCAGTTGCGCGTCGCGCACGCTGCGGTACATCTGCAGCTTGACCAGGTAACGCTGCATGATCGGCTTGTTGAAGTAGCTGCCCTGCAGCGCACACAGCTCGACGCCGCGCAGCGCCTGCCAGTCGTCGTGGAAGATGCCTGGCCGCAGGAACACGCCGACCCCGCCACCGTAGTAGTTGGGCTCGATCACGGTGGCAACCTGCCGACGCTCGGCGGTATCTGCAGCGGTGGCGATGAGCAGATCCACCGCGCCCTGCTCCAGACGCTGGAAACGGTTCTCGGTGCTCACGCCCACCGGCACGGCCTCGACGCCCAGCGCCTCGGCGAGCCGACGAGCCAGATCCACCTCGAAGCCGATCGGTCGCCCGCCGCTGTCGAGCATGCCAAAGGGCGGGAAATCGGTCTTGACGCCAATGCGGATCTCGCCGGCTGCACGGATGCGTTCGAGCACCGGACTGGGCTCGAACTGCCCAACCGCCGCTGCGGTGAACAGTGCAAACACGCACGACAGCAATGCGCGAGCGTGTCGCGCCATGCCTGCTGCGCCGATCATGCCGGTCCGATCATCTTGGCCAGTTCACGCGCGGCCAGACGGGCGGCGACCGGCGAAGAGCACTTGTGCATGTCCACGACACCTGCGCAGGCCGGGATAGCAATGCGTTCGGAAAAGGCGTGCAGCGCCCCCGTGTCGAAACCGTCGTCGACGTGGTGCATCGCAATCACGCAGTAGTCCGACCCGTCATCGATCAGCCGCTGGAACGGGTTACCGCCCACATAGTGCGAGGGCCAGCCATCATCCTTGCACGGGTGCAGGTTGAAAAACCCCAGTCGCGGGAAGCTGTACAGGCGCTTGTCGATCTTCTGCCCGAAGGTCGCCATGATCACCACGTCCGGGCGCCAGCGCTGCTCGAATCGTTCGTAGAAGGCGGGCGTCTTTACCCGAGCGCTCCAGCATTCGATACCGTGTCCGGCGGCCAGGCGCGCGACCATGGTGCGCTCGTGCGCCTCGTGCGGGTACTGCCAGACACGCTTGTCCGGGCTCACGAAAGACTGTTCGGGGTCGTCGGTCGCCACGCCGACCACGCACACGCGAGCAGCGAGTTCGCCGTTGAGGAGTTCATGCAGCACGTGATAGCCACGATAGAAGCTTCCGAAAACGGCTACACGCAACACGTCCCCTCCGGCGAAGTGGATAGCGCGCAAAGCTTGCAAGGGCGCGGCACCCGGTCCATGACCCCGCGACTTTATCGTCTTCTCGGCCCGGCGCGAAGCCCCGCGCCAATCTTGGCGATCCGAAAAATACAAAGGGCCGACCCTTGCGGGCCGGCCCTCGGCGGTGTTCGATTGGTCGGGGCGGCGGGATTCGAACTCGCGACCCCTTGCACCCCATGCAAGTGCGCTACCAGGCTGCGCTACGCCCCGACACAGCCGCGCATTATAGCAGCCTGCCGACGCTTTACCAGCGCCGCGTCAATCGCGCAAAGAGGTGAGTAAATCCTCGATCTCGCCACGCACCTCGGCGATGACGCCGCGCAGGCGATTGGCCTCCTCGGCCTCTTCCTGTTCATGGATGGCGGATTCGCCCAGACGGTTGCGCGCACCGGAGATCGTGAAACCTTCGCGGTAGAGCAACTCGCGGATGCGACGGATCAGCAGCACCTCATGGTGCTGGTAATAGCGCCGGTTGCCACGCCGCTTGACCGGCTTGAGCTGCGTAAACTCCTGCTCCCAGTAACGCAGCACATGCGGCTTTACGCGGCACAGATCGGCGACCTCGCCGATCGTGAAGTAGCGCTTGGCCGGAATCGGCGGCAGCGGCTCCTGATCGGGTTCAGTGGCGGGATTGTGCATGCGTGAGCTGCTCCACGGCGGCCTTGAGCTTCTGGCTGGCGTGGAAGGTGACGACGCGACGCGCCGAGATCGGGATTTCCTCGCCGGTCTTGGGATTGCGCCCCGGGCGTTGGGGCTTGTCGCGGAGCTGGAAGTTGCCGAAACCGGAGAGCTTGACGGTCTCGCCCTGCTCGAGTGCCAGTCGGATTTCCTCGAAGAAACCCTCGACCATGTCCTTGGCCTCGCGCTTGTTCAGCCCCACCCGTTCGAAAAGCAGTTCGGCCAGTTCGGCCTTGGTCAATGTTGCGCTCATTTCCCTTATCCGCGCAGCGTCGCGCCAAAGGAAGCGTCCGCCTCGCGCACGATGGCCGAAATGGCTGACTCTACTTCCGAATCTTCAAGTGTCCGCTGAGTATCTTGCATCAACACCCTGAATGCAAGACTCTTTTTGCTTTCGTCCACGCCCTTTCCCTGATACACATCAAATAACTCCACCCCCTGCACGATGGCCGGCGCGACACGTCGCAAAGCGGCCAGCAGGTCGGCAGACGCGACCGCGACATCGACGATCAAGGCGATATCACGCGATACCGCCGGGAATCGCGACAGTTCGCGGTAGGACGGCACCCCGGTGGCAAGCGCGGAAGACAGATCGAGTTCGAACACGATCGGTGCCGTGCCCAGATCATAGGCCTCGACCCACTTCGGATGGAGTTCTCCGATCACGCCGATCGTCTTTCCGTCGACCGATACGCTGGCCGCACGCCCGGGGTGCAGTGCTGGATGCTCGAGCGGGCTGAACACCGCGACCTGCGGTGCGAGCAAGGCCTCCAGATCGGCCTTGAGATCGAAGAAATCGACACGGCGCGTGGCGATGCCCCATTGTTCGGGCAACGCCGGTCCGGCCGCCAGCGCAGCGACGCGCAGCGGCTGGTCGAAACCGGCGACCGGCGCATTTTCAGTCGTCGACAGGAAGCAGCGCCCGGTCTCGAACAGGCGCACGCGGGTGAGCTGGCGATTGCGGTTCGCGATCAGGTTGTCGACCAGGCCACCGATCAGGCTCGTGCGCATCACGCCCATCTGGCTGGCGATCGGGTTGGCGAGCTTCACCGGCGTGCGGTTGCCGCAGAAATCGCGCTCCCAGGCCGAATCCACGAAGGCGTAGTTGATGACTTCCTGAAAGTCGCGCCCCGCGAGCAGCCGGCGTAGCGTCCATACGCTGCGCTGACCCTCATCGCGTGCGAGCATCTTCATGGGACCCAGCGGCGTACGCGCCGGAATGTCATCGTAGCCGTGCAGACGCACGATCTCCTCGATCAGGTCGGCCTCGATGGCGATATCGAATCGCCAGCTCGGCGGAATGATCGACAGGCAATCGCCTTCCCTGCGGACCTCAAGATGCACCCGCTCGAGCAGCTTGGCCATTGCCGCGTCGTCGATATCGAGCCCCAATACCCGGCGTGCGCGCTGAGGACGCAACGCGACCGACGCACGCACCGGCAGGTGGGGCTCGGACACGGCCTCGACCACGGGGCCAACCGAACCCCCGCACAGATCGAGAATCAGGCGTGTGGCCCGCTCGATGGCACGGCGCGGCAGCTCGAAATCGACGCCGCGCTCGAACCGATGTGAGGCATCCGAGCTGAAGTTGTACTGACGCGCACGCCCTGCAATGGCGTCCGGCGCAAAGAACGCGCTCTCGAGAAACAGGTCGGTGGTGTCCAGCGTGATGCCGCTCTCCTCCCCACCCATGATGCCCGCCAGCGCGAGTGCGCGCGATTCATCGGCGATCAGCAAGGTGTCGGCGGCGGGCTTCACGCTCTGTTCGTTGAGAAGCAACAGCTCCTCAGCCCCGCGCGGCATGCGCACATGGATGGCGCCATCGAGCTTCGCGTCGTCGAATGCGTGCAGCGGCTGGCCGAGTTCGAGCATCACGTAGTTGGTGATGTCGACGAGCACGCTGATCGAACGGATGCCGCTGCGCTCCAGGCGTCGCACCATCCACTCGGGCGTGGCGGCGCGCGCATCGACGCCGCGCACGATGCGACCGCAGTAGCGCGGGCAGGCCTCGGGCGCGTCGAGCACGATCTCGCGCTCGTCGGCAATGCCTGCCGCGACCGGCGACGTATCGGTCAGCGACAGTGGTGCGCCGGGCGCGGCAGGCATTGCCGCCGAGCGCGAGATCGTGCTCGACGCGCCCGAGG
>JACESY010000090.1 GCA_013911595.1 Azoarcus sp. | reverse complement strand
GAAAAAGAGGCGCGCAAAATGAACGCGCCCAATGACACCGCCCGCAGGGAGGCCATCGCCATGAAACTCTACGTCGCCGGCAACAACCCCTACTCACTGCGGGCGCGCGCCAATCTCGACAGCCTGCTCGCGCAGCTCGACCACGAAACCGTCGTCGACATCGTCGACGTCATGCGCGCACCCGAAGTCGCCCTGACCGAAGGCATTCTCGCGACCCCCGCGCTGGTGGTCCGCATCGGCGATACCAGCCTGCTCTTCATCGGCGACCTCAGCCAGCGCGAGGAAGTGCTGGATGCATTGCGCCGACACACCGGCGAGGCCGCATAGCGCGTGTGACACGCCGCCTGTTTTGTCGCACCATGACGCCACATCCGGTCAGCAGGAGCGAGGCGTCATGCAGGAACCCCCGGGCAAGTTCGAGCGCATCCTCGAATCCACCATCTTCTCCAGTCGCTGGCTGCTCGCACCCTTCTTCATCGGCCTGATCGTCGGCATCGCCGTGCTGCTGATCAAGTTCGTCAAGGAACTCGCCTTCCTGCTCGGCGGCGCGCTCGGCATTATCGAACACGACACCATCATCTCCATCCTCACCCTCGTCGACACCGCACTGATCGCGGTGCTGCTGCTGATCATCGTGTTCAGCGGCTACGAAAACTTCGTCTCGAAGCTGGCGGTAGGCAACCATGAAGACCGCCCGGCCTGGATGGGCAAGGTCGGCTTTGCCGACCTCAAGATGAAGCTCATCAGCGCCATCGTCGCGATCTCCGCGGTCGAACTGCTCAAGGCCTTCCTCGTCAGCACCACGATGACCGGCGAAGAACTGATGTGGAAGGTGGTAATTCATCTCACCTTCGTGGTGTCGGGGCTGTTGTTCGCGGTGTCGGACTGGATCAGCGAGAGCAGAAAGCAGGGAAAGACCTAGCGTTCGGCACATATCACGCTCACCCGACCGGCAACACCCCCCGATCCACTACTCGCCTCATCACGAAGCTCGAATGCACGCCGCTAACGCCCTCGATGCGGGTGATGCGGTTGAGCAGCAGGGCCTGGTAGGCGTCCATGTCCTCGACCACGGCCTTGAGCTGGTAGTCAGCCTGCTGGCCGGTGATGAGCAGGCATTCGACGATGTTGGGGATCTCGTCGATGCGCGCCTCGAAGTTGGCGAAGCGCTCCGGCGTGTGCTTGTCCATGCTGATGTGGATGAGCGCCATCAGCGTGAGGCCCAGTGCTTTCGGGTCGAGCACGGCGCGGTAGCCCGTGATGAGGCCGGATTCCTCCAGCGCGCGCACGCGGCGCAGGCAGGGCGAGGGCGACAGGCCGATGCGATCGGCCAGATCCTGGTTGCTGATGCGCCCTTCCCGCTGCAGGACTTCGAGGATGGCGCGGTCGTAGCGGTCGAGCTGGATCATGGTTTTGCGTCCGACATCGGAATAAGAAACAGCATACACCTCTGATGTCCACAATCGCGCAACATTATGCCAATACACAACCGAAACTGGGGTGTATTCGCAAACTCATGCTGCACTGCACGGCGTAGACTTCACCCATCGATGTAACGGCATGCCCCGCACTGCCCGGCAACCCCGAGCGGCGCGATGCGCGAAGCGGTCACAAACCCCAGCGCAACGAGGCAGAGTAGATCGCTACCCGCGAGGACTTCTGCCCGGCACACCGCTACGACCCGAAACCCGGAAAAGCGAGAACAGACCATGTTGAAGAATCCGTCGACCAAGTACAGCGCGTTCCCGCCCGTCCATCTTCCCGACCGGACGTGGCCGAACCAGACCATCACCCATCCGCCGATCTGGATGAGTACCGACCTGCGCGACGGCAACCAGGCCCTGTTCGAGCCGATGAACGCCGAGAAGAAGCTGCGCATGTTCAAGATGCTGTGCGAGATCGGCCTCAAGGAGATCGAGGTCGCGTTTCCGTCGGCCTCGCAGACGGAGTTCGACTTCGTGCGCAAGCTCATCGACGATGGCCACATCCCCGAGGACGTGACCATCGAGGGCCTCACGCAGGCGCGCGAGCCCCTGATCCGTCGCACGGTGGATTCGCTCGCCGGCGCGCGCCGCGCGATCGTGCACGTCTACAACGCCACATCGGACCAGTTCCGCGAGGTCGTCTTCGGCTTTACGCGCGAAGAGGTCAAGGCGATGGCCGTCAATGCGGTCCGCCTCATCAAGGAACTCACCGCGCAGCATCCGGAAACCGAGTGGGTGTTGCAGTACAGCCCCGAGACCTTCAGCGACAGCGATCTGGACTTCGTGCTCGAGGTCTGCGATGCGGTCACCGAAGCCTGGGGCGCCACGCCCGAGGACAAGGTCATCCTCAACCTGCCCGCGTCCGTCGAAGTGTGCACGCCCAACATCTACGCCGACAAGGTCGAGTGGATGCACCGCAACCTCGCACGCCGCGACAGCGTGATCCTCAGCCTGCACCCGCACAACGACCGCGGCACAGCCGTGGCCGCTGCCGAGTTGGGCATCATGGCCGGCGCCGACCGTATCGAGGGTTGCCTCTTCGGCAACGGCGAGCGCACCGGCAACGTCGACCTCGTCACGCTCGCGATGAACCTCTACACCCAGGGCATCTGGCCGGAGCTCGACTTCTCGGACATCAACACCATCGCGCGCACCGCCGAGCACTGCACGCAGTTGCCCGTGCATCCGCGCCATCCGTGGGTCGGCGACCTCGTGTACACGGCCTTTTCCGGCTCGCACCAGGATGCGATCAAGAAGGGCTTTGCCAAGCAGCAGCCGGACGCCAAGTGGAACGTGCCCTACATGCCGATGGACCCGGCGGACGTGGGCCGCAGCTACGACTCGGTGATCCGCGTCAACAGCCAGTCCGGCAAGGGCGGCATCGCCTACCTGCTCGAAGCGGAGTACGGCATGGTCATGCCGCGCCGCCTGCAGGTGGAGTTCTCCGGCGAGGTACAGCGCGTGACCGACGCCGAAGGGCGCGAGATGAATGCCGAAGCCATCTGGAAGCTGTTCAACCAGACCTACATCGACACGGCTGATCCGGTTCGCTACGTGGAACATCACCTCTACGAGAGCGGCAGGGCCCAGGGCGTGCGCATCACGGTGGAACACGACGGCGCCACCCACGTCATCTCCGGCGAGGGCAACGGCCCCATTGATGCGGCCGTGCATGCACTCAAGACGCTCGGCATCACGGTGGACGTGCGCAGCTACGAGGAGCGTTCGATGCCATCGGTGGGCGAAGGCAGCCACGCCCAGGCCTGCGCCTTCATCGAAGTGACGGCGCCGGGCGTTGCCGGCGAACGCTACGGCGTGGGCATCGACCCCAACATCGTCACCGCCTCGATCAAGGCCCTGCTCAGCGGCGCCAACCGCATCCAGGGCCACGCCGTGCAAGCCAAGGCGGCCTGAGCCCCGGCGGGACAGCCGGCCATCGGTGGGCCGGCCGTCCTTATTCATGCATCTGTCTCGCGTGGTAACGACACCACGACACGCAGCCCGCCGGACTTGGCTTCGCCGAACAGCACGTTGCCTCCATGCAACTGGACGATGCGCTGCACGATGGCCAGCCCGAGACCGGCTCCACCCTCCTCGCCGCCACGGTAGAAGCGCTCAGTGAGCCGATGATGCAAGGACTCGGGCACGCCGGGTCCGTTATCCTCGACGATGATGCGCACGACCTGCTCACCGGCGTGAAGTGCAACCCGGATCAAGCCGCCCCGAGGGGCATACTGCACGGCGTTGCCGACGAGGTTTTGCAGCAGGATGCCGACGCTGCCGGCATCGCAGGGCACGGTATAGTCGTCGGCATCAGCGGCCTCGAAACTTACCTCCTGTTCGCGCTGCAGTGCGAGCGGCACCAGATCGGCCACTTCGCCGCGCAAGAAGTCGCGCAAATCGACCAGCGTGCGTTGCAGGCCACCCTCCGGCTCCAGCCGGGCCAGGGTGAGTAGCTGGGAGATGACGCGCGTCGCGCGATCGACCCCGGCACCCAGGTGGCTCAACGCTTCCTCACGGTCAGCCGGCTCGTTGGCCTCGACCGCATTCTGCGCATGGATACGCAGCACCGCCAGCGGCGTGCGCAACTCGTGTGCCGCATCGGCGATGAAGCGCCGCTCCCGGCCAAGGACGCTGTCGACCTGACCGAGCAAGCGATTGAGCGCGGCGATGACCGGCTCGAGTTCCGCGGGCAAGGGGGCGAGCTTCAGCGGCGTCAGCCGTTCGGGGTCGCGTGCACGGATCATGGCGACCATATTGGCCAGCGGCTTCAGTCCCCAGCCGATCGCCAGCCACACCAGCAACGCGATCAGCGGCAGGCCAACGGCGTCCGGCAGCAGGCTGCGCAGCGTAATGCTGCCGATGAGCTCGCCACGCACATCCTCGCGCTCCGCGACCACGACCTGACGCCCCGAACCGTCACCAAGCACGAACACCCGCCAGCCATGCCCGCCGGCACGGATGTCGTGATATCCAAGCGATGCGCGCGCACCCGGTAACGCATCGCGCAGCCCGGCAGGGACGCTGGCTGATTCAAGCTGCACGGCGCCATCGGAATCGAGCAACAGAAACGCGAGCTTGGTTTCATAGCGGTGTCCGGCCTCGTCATTGCCACTGCGCGAAATCGCCGTGTCGAGCGCGCGCTGTACGGCCCCACGACGCTCCGACTCAAAGCCAGCGTCGAGCATGCCCGAGAGCAGGCGGGCGCTGCGCGCGAGCTGGGCGTCGAACAGCTCTTCGATTTCGTGACGGGCATCGAGATAGCCCTTGGCCGACAGCAGGGTCATGGCCACGGCGAGCAGTCCGAGCACCGAAAACATCACGCGCGACCGGATCGAACGCTTCATGGCTTGTCCGCCAGATAGCCAACTCCGCGCACGGTGCGGATCAGCTCGGAGAAAAACTTCTTGCGCAGGTGATGCACATGTACCTCCAGCGCATTGCTCTCGACTTCCTCACCCCAGCCGTACAGTGCCTGTTGCAGCTTGTCGCGCGTGAACACGCGACCGGGCTGGCTGAGCAGTTCATGCAGCAACAGGAATTCCTTACGCGTGAGCGCCACCGGCGCGCCGCGCCAGGTGACGCTCTGATTGGCGGGATCGAGCACGATCTCCCGGTATTCGAGCAGTGGCTGCGGACGACTGAAGCTGCGCCGCAGCAAGGCACGCAGACGGGCCTTGAGTTCGGCCACATCGAAGGGTTTGATGAGGTAGTCGTCTGCGCCGGCATCCAGTCCGGCAATGCGGTCGGCGGTGGCATCGCGCGCGGTCAACACCAGCACGGGAATCGCGTTGCCGGCCGCGCGCAGCACGCGCAGCAACTCGATGCCGTCCATCCGCGGCAGGCCCAGATCGAGAATGGCGATGTCGAAGCTCTCGCTCTGCAGCGCATGCAGCGCGCTGCGCCCGTCACGCATCCAGTCGACGGTGTAGTGCTCGGGCTTGAGCGCGACGAGGATGCCCTCGCCCAGATCGGCATCGTCCTCGACCAGCAGGATGCGCATCGGTTCTCCGTGGCGGGGACGGCCCGCCGCTCAGTTACGCGTCACTTCCTCGATCTGCGCAAGCAGCGCATCGATCTCGCGACGCCGCCCCTCGTCGGCCAGTTCGCGCCCCGCACGGGGCGCGGCGGCACGGGCTTTGAGCAGCGCAGCACGGGCTTCATCATACCGGCGCTCGTGCAGCAGATAGTCACCGTAGAAGAAGTTCGGGTCGATGCCTTCGGGGTTGATCGCGAGCGCCTGTTGCAGCAACTCTTCGGCGCGCCGGTCGTTACCGAAGCCGATCGGCCAGCCCGGCACCTGGTAGTACAGCGAGCCGAGACTGGTGTAGGCCGAGCCGTCGAGCGCTGCCGGATCCTTGTCGAGCGCCGCCTCCAGATTGCTACGGGCCTGCTTGACCAAATCGAGCGCGCCCAACCCACCCTTGGCGCCGGCCCACGAGGCCAGCACGATGCCGCGCCAGATCAGCAGCTCGGGCGCATCGGCCGACTCAGCCAGCGCCTGCTGCGCCGTGGCGTCGAGACGCTCGAAGGCCTTCTCCTGCTCCTTGGCGGACGCGCGGTACTTGATCTCGGCCCATTCGGACTGAATCTCCTCGAGCTTTTCCTGAGCGCGGGCGTCCAGCGCCTGGGCGTTCATGCCCCACAGGCACGCGGTAAGAAACAGGATCTTGCGGATGGCGCTCATGCGATTCTCCTTTCGGTGGCAGGGTCGCCGGCGAAACGCCGGACGACCGGAAGATGCTTGCGTAGCGCGCGGTCCACGCAGCGCGGCAGCAATCCGTTGATGCGTACGAACAGGCGCTCGGGCCAGCCGAGATAGGTTTCCTTGCGGCCCGAGGTCAGCGCCAGCAGCACGGCCGCCGCGACCTGCTGCGGCGAATCCATGCCCACGCCCAGATCGCGGTTCATGGCCTCGATGGCTGCGCTGTTCATGCTGGTGCGGGTGGCGCGCGGCGCGACGTAGAGCACGCGGATGCGCGTGTCCGCCAGTTCGCGTCGCAGGGCCTCGGAATAGCCCCGCAGCGCGAACTTGGTAGCGCAGTAGACGGCGTAGCCGGGGTAGCCGATGGAACCCAGCGTCGAGCCGACATTGAGCACCACCGCCTCGTCCGCCTCGCGCAGCAGCGGCAGCAGGCGGCGTGTGAGCTGCAGTACGCTGGTGACGTTGGTTGCGACCAGGGTTTCGAGCGCGTCGTCGTCCTGATCCTCGACCAGCGCGAAGCCGCCCGCGCCGGCACAGTTGAGCAGACAGTTGGGCCGACCGAAGTCGTGTGCGGCGGCGAGCACGGCGTCGCGCCCGGCGCGTTCGTTCAGGTCGGCGCACACCGTCGTGACCCGGCCCGGAAAGCGCTCTGCCAGTTCGCGCAGGGCTAGCTCGCGGCGACCGACCAGCAGCACCTGCGCGCCCTCGCGGCACATGCGTTCGCTAACCGCGCGGCCGATGCCGCCCGTGGCGCCGGTGACGATGGCGCGGCAGTGTTCGAGCCTCATGCCGTCACCTCCTCGCGCACGCGCGGCAGGCTGCGGAACATGTCGCCGTACAGGCGATACACGACCTTGGCCGTGCGCACCACGGCCTCGCGGTCGTCGGGGTGGTAGAGGCGGTTCATCAGGCCCTGGTAGGTCTGCATGTGGCCGATGTCGAGGCTGCCGTGCGAGCACAGGTAGCTGAAGGCCGCATCAGGCAGGTCAAGCGCCTGCTGGATGCGCTCGGCGGCATCGGTGGCCAGCGCGATGCTGGTGCCCTCAAGTACCAGCACCATGCCGAACATGCTCACCGGGCTGGTGCGCGCGATGCGGTCGTACACGTAGCTCACCATCAGCTCAGTGGGCAGCGAGGGCTGGCCCTCGACCACCCGCAGCAAATCGGCGCCGCAGGCGCGCAGGTCGTTGAGAATCCACTTCTCGTGGCCGACCTCCTCCTCGATGTACTCGGCCACCGCCGTGCGCAGCCAGTCCAGACGCTCGGCCGGCAGACCCGCGCCGCAGGCCATAAGCAGCGGCACGGTGTGCTTGACGTGGTGATAGGCCTCGGTGAGGAAGGCCACATAGCCCTCCAACGAGACGCGGCCGGCCTCGACGTCGCTGAAGATGGGCGCCGACAACAGGTAGCTGCGCTCGGCGGCGGTGCGATCGAGCAGGCTGTCATAGAAGTTCATGCGGGTTCTCCGGTCGAGGTTGCGGTGAGCCGGTCGCGCGCGAACAGGCGCTCGATTGCCGGCAGGTAGTGCGCGACCAACGCGTCGCGGCACAATCGGCCGTTGGCGGTAGCGAATCCATTGGCCGCGGTGAACGGAATATCCGCGCGCAGCCAGCGGTGCACACGCAAGTAGTCGGGAAGCCCGGCGTTGACGGCGGCCACGGCCGCAGCCAGTTCGGCCGCGGCACTGCGCGGCACCAGCACGGCGACGTTCTCGGACAGCGCCTCGCCGTAAAGCCAGGCCTGCGCCACGGTCGAGCAGGCGGTAAGCTCGGCCTCCACCCATTCGGGGCTGACGTTGCGCCCCCAGGCAGTGATGAACTGGCTCTTGCGACGCCCGAGCAGTTCGAGAAAGCCGTTCTCGATGCGACCCAGATCACCGGTGGCGATCCATTCCGACGCGAGGGGCGACTCGCCGGCGTAACCGAGCATGTGCGGCCCGCGTACCCACACTTCACCCGCGGCATCGATGCGCAGCGCGCAGTGCGGCAGCGGCCGGCCAACTGCACCGATGCGCCGGGCGGCGGGCGTGTTCAGACACACTACCGAGGCGCATTCGGTCAGCCCGTAGCCCTCGAACACCGGCAGGCCTGCGGCGACCGCACGGCGCAACAGATCGGGCGACACGCGCGCACCACCAACCGCAACGAAGCGCAGACATTTCCGCAACGGCGCGCCCCGCTCGGCGGCGGCAACGAGCACCTGCAGCAGTTGTGGCATCAGGATCAGGCTGTGCGGGGCGTGCCGCGCGAGCGTGGCGACAAGGCGCTGCACATCCACTGTCGAACCCGTGAAACCGACCTCGTCAAGCGAGGGCAATACGACCTCGACGCCAGCCAGCAGAGACGCATATACGCCGGCCACGTTCTCCAACAGCACTGCCAGCGGCAATACGCACAGATGGCGTTCGACGCCGCACGGGGCTGTTACCTCACGAATGCTGCCGGCCACCGCGAACAGCGCTTCAACACCCAGACACACCCCCTTGGGCTGGCCGGTGGTGCCGGAGGTGTAGGTGATCTTCAGCGTGCCGTCCGGCAAGGCCGGCGCGTCGGCCACGCTGCGGCGCGCAAGCCCGTGCTCGACCTGCATGAAGCCGTGGGCCAGCCATGGCTCCAGTGCGTCGCAAACGAGCGAATCAACACCGGCCGAATCCAGCACGTGACGCTTCTGCCCCGCGGAGAAGAACCCCGGCACAGGCACGCACACACAGCCAGCACGCAGCAAGGCCAGATCCCACAGCACCCAGCTGATGCCATTGTCGAGCGCAAGCGCCACGCGCTGGCAATCGAAGTGCATGAGCCGGGCAACACGCGCCTCGACTTCGGCCAGCACCTGCGCGCCGTTGAGGACACGCACGCCGTCGCCCAGCACCTCGGCATTTCCGCGTGCGGCAATCGCTTCGAACAGCGCCTCAGGCCACGGCCGCATGGCAGCCTCCGTCGCCGTTCGCATAGAGGGGTCGATGGTTCGTTTGGCGGAACACCCCGCGCGTGACCAAGGTTTCGAAACCGCCTCGGATGGCACCGGCCATCACGCGCGGATGTCCATCGTAGTAGCGTCCCCAGTCCTCACGCTCGTCGCCCATGCGGGCGGCGTCAGCCTTGCCCAAGACCAGCGGCGCCAGCGCCAGACGGTGGAAGCTGTTGGACACTTCGGTGGTGGCGGTGAACACCACCCACTCGAAGCCCTCACCCACCAGCAGATCGGTCAGCGCCACGATCAGCAGCCGCGCGTGCCCGACCCCCAGCGCAGCGAGGTTTCCGACCTCGGCAATGCGCCCGCGCGGCACACCCACGCCGTGCCTGAGCGCCAGTTCGACCTCCACCGGACGATCAAGGTAGCGCTCCAGAAACAGCGAGCCGCTTGCCGCATCACGCACCCCGACGGCGGCGCGCAAATGCCCATCAACGTCTTCCAGCGCAAGCAGGTCAGGCATGAAATGCCGGATCCGTGCATCGTGGCGCTCTGCAAAGCGCGCGCCGATGAAGGCCTCCAGCGCCTGCCGGCGCGGCGTGGGCGCACCGCGCCGGGCGCGCCGCAGGAACAGCGGACAATCGCCGATGCGCGCCAGCGCGGCGTCTTCAGAATTGAGGTCGAATGCCATGAAGGGGTCTCCGGATGCGTCGGAGCCGATTCTTCAGGGGGCGGATTAAGCGAACCTTAAGTCTCGCAAGAAAGAAGAATGGCCCGCACGATCCGCAGACCGAACGGGCCATGGCAAAGATGCAACGGCCGCGAACGGCCGTCCGGCGCGCTTACATGCTCGCGCGGTAGAACACGTAGTCGGCCTGGTAGCGCACCTGCTGCTCGGCACCGGCGTTGGCCTTGCCGCACGCCGCTACCGGCGCGACCCCGCCCTTGGTGTTGAGGCGCTGCACGAAACTCACGCCCTGCATTGCGCCCATCCCCTCGGCCGGGGCGGCCTTGACGAGCTGCAGTGCGATATTGCCGTCGCCGCCCGGCGCCATGCCCTGCTGTTTGCCGGTGATCTTCGAACCGTCGGCGGATTCCCAGGTCGGGCCGCCGTAGTACTTGCCAATGGCCTTGTTGTCCTTGTCGAACAACGTCGCGACCGGCGCGACGAAGGTCCAGGCGTAGCCGCCCGGCGCATCGGCCTTCTCGCGGCAGGCGTAGGTGATCTCGCCGATACCGACGGTCCACAGCTTCATCGTGTTGCCGGCCGGCACCTGCACCGGTGCGGGCAGCGCGGCGTTGTCGACCATCGCGGACGCGGACGTCGCACCGACGACGAGGGAGGCGGCAAGAATCGAACGGATTGCAGACATGCTTGTTCTCCTGTGAGTCTGAAACATCATCTGGATCGGGTGGCCCCCGAATGCCGGGTGCCTGTCTCCTCTACGCGCCGCGGCCGCTGCCGGATGCAGTGACGAACGTCACGGATGTAAGCATTCGTTGCGGCACTCCCTGCATCCGGGATCGCCGCGCCAACGTACCTGCAGTCGATGCCTCCTCGCGCGCAGCCGCGGGGGGTTAACATGTCGGGGGATTTCAGGATGACGAGGCAGGCCGGGTGCTCAACGGCGACGACGACAGGTTTGATGCGGACGATGCTCGCGCCGTGCGTGCGCGTCCGGATACGCTCGACGCCGCGCCGCCCGACGACGACGACGCACGACTGCAGGCCTGGATCGCCAGCATCGTCGAGCGTGACGAAGCAGCGCTCGCGGCGCTCTACGATGCGCTGGTCGGCCGCGTCTTCGGCTTGGCGCTGCGCACCGTGCGCCAGCGTGCTCTGGCAGAGGAAGTCACCGAAGACGTGTTCTGGCAGGTGTGGCGCCAGGCACCTCGCTTCGATTCCGCTCGGGGCAGTGCAATGGCCTGGCTGATGACCATTGCCCGCTCGCGCGCGCTCGACGCCCTGCGCCGCACGGTCTCGCCCGAAGTCGTCGACGACGATGCGATTGCCGCAGCGGCCGATGCGGACGGCGGCGCCAATCCGTTCGACCTGCTCAGCGCCGTCGACGAGCGCAATCACCTGCACGCCGCGCTGCAGCACCTCGACGCACAGCCGCGTCAACTGCTCGCGCTGGCCTTCTTTCGCGGCCTCACCCACGACGAGATCGCCGAACACACCGGCTTGCCATTAGGCACCGTGAAATCGCACCTGCGGCGAAGCCTGCTGAAGTTGCGCGAAACCCTGCAGGCCCCCATCACCCGAGGAAGCAGCACACCATGAACGAACGCGACGACCACAAGACACTGGTCGACCTGTTCGCCCCGGCCCTTGGCAACGCGACTCCACCGGCCGGTCGCGAGATGCGCGAACGCCTGCTGGCGCGCGCAACCGCCAGTCGTGCCCGCCACGCCGGCCAACACACGGTGCGCAGCGCAGACGGCACGTGGCGCACCCTCAAGGCCGGCGTGCGCGCCAAGACCCTGTACGACGGCGCGCACGGCAGCTCGGTGCTGATCGAACTGGCCCCCGGCGCCAGCCTGCCACCGCACCGCCATCGCTACCTCGAAGAAGGCATCGTGCTGCGCGGCTCAATGCAGATGGGCGAACTGGATCTCGGCCCCGGCGACTATCACGTCTCCGCACCCGGCAGCCGCCACGCCACCATCGGCTCGCGTGACGGCTGCCTGACCTATCTGCGCGGCAGTTCGCTGGGCAGCACGGCCGGGGTGGTGATCGAACTGCTCGGTGGTCTGTTGCCGGGCGAGGGCGAAGCGCCGATCACCGTCACGATCGAGGACGGCATCTGGCGACCGCTCGCCGAAGGCGTGGAGGAGAAGCCCCTGTGGCACGACGACGAACGGGTCTCGCGCTTTCTGCGCTTCGCGCCCGGCGCGCGCCTGCCGGCCGTGATCTGCACGCGTGACACCGAAATCCAGCTTGTATCGGGCGAGGTCTTCTGCGGTGACATCCTGCTGTGCCGCCAGGACTTCCATCTGCTGCCGACCGGGGCCGAGTTGCAGGAACTGTCGAGCGACGTCGGTGGCGTGGTGTTCGTCCACGGCCGCTTCAGCTGACGCCCCTCGGG
>JACESY010000009.1 GCA_013911595.1 Azoarcus sp. | reverse complement strand
ACCTCGGAGCCACGATTGGTGACGAATCGCCGCGCTGACTCCAGCCACAGACGCCACAACGCCGACGCCGGACCGCCCCGGTGGCGATTCCGCAAGGCGGCGCTCGGGCGCGCATTGCCGTGATCATCCATCTGTACTTTCCCGAGCTGTGGCCGGATTTTCTCGCCGTCGTCGAGGCCATGCCGGAACCCGTGCACCTGTATGTCAGTACGCCGTTCGCGTTGCGATCGGCCGTTGCTGCACGCATCCGCCGCGATCGGCCGGATGCCTGCGTCGTCGGCGTGCGTAACCGGGGGCGCGACGTGCTGCCGTTTCTCCATGTGATGCGCAGCATCGGTGTCGATCGCTACGAATATGTGTTGAAACTGCACAGCAAGAAGTCGGCGCACCTGGAAGACGAAAATTCCGGTGGGCGCATGCTGGGTGGGGGCGAATCGTGGCGGCGCAATGCAATCGATGAACTGGCCGGTTCGACGCAACGTATCGCGCGTCTGCTCGAGGCGCTGGATACGGATCCGACGGTCGGTCTGGTCGCCTCGGCCGGTCAGTTGTTCGATCAGACCGAATGGGGAGGAGGGACCGACGCGCTGATGCATCGTTTGTGCGCGGATTTCGGGGTGTCGCGATCGGCGTCGCACTTTCCGGCCGGAACCATGTTCTGGCTCCGGCCGAGGGCGATTCGGCGGCTTTTCGCCGGCGATCCGGGCAGACTCGATTTCGAGCGCGAGGCCGGTCAGCTCGACCGCACATTGCATCACACGCTCGAACGTGCATTCGCACACTTCGCCGTTTGCGATGGCTTCCGGGTCGTTGACAGCGACACGCTCACGCGATGAATCGGACTTCTGTCCGGGCCCGAGACCGGATCGGGCGCGGATGCGCTACGACGATGCCCATCGCCAAGAGCGCGTGGCCGCCGCGTGTCAGCCGGGAGGCGGCTCGGTCAGCGTTTTCATCAGGCTTGCGATCGAGGCGTCCCCAGGGCGAACCCAGTGTGCGATCTGCAGCAAATAGACGCTCTCCTCGCGTGAAAGCGGGGCGCGGCTCGCAAACTTAGAGGCCATCGTCTTGAGCTTGTTCGCGTCGATGGCCTCGACAACCGTGCGCAGCAGGATCGCGTAGTACAGGCGCGAGAGCATTTCGGGCACGTCCTCGTGCGCGTGCGTACGCACGCCAAAATGCTGCAGGTATGCCCTCAGGCGGGCGTTCTCGTCCGGTGTGATGGTGTCGACGCTCTGCTCGAAGCGCTCGACGGCATCGTTCGCGGGTTCGGGCAGGCCGTCGCGATAGTCGATCCCGGTTTCGCTGGCCAGCCAGTCCAGGTCGGGCCGCGAGACCCAGTGCATGGCCAGCTCGTCGGCCATCCGGAATGCAGGCCCGTCGAACTGCGATCGCAGCGATTCGATCATGCGTGTGCGGGCGGCTGACAGCAATTCGTCGCCACTCGCGAGCGGGCCGTGGCGATTGAATGCGACGAGCAGTCGCGTGACGAGCGAGGACAGGCTCTCGTTGGCGCGTTTCTCAGAGGGCGTGCAGTGGCCGAGTCCGGCGCGCACGAGGAAGTCCCGTACCACTGAGCCATCCGGGAATCTGCGGGGATCGAAATCGGCGATATCGACATTCTCGCGACCGAATACGCGGAAAAACCTCTCGAAGCGGTTGCGGTAGTCGGGCAGCGGTGGTGTCTTGGATTCAGTGCTGTTCTTGACCACCTCCTGATAGGCGGAGTTGAGGAACGCGATCGGGTGTCGTGCGTAGGCCATCACCCGTATCGAGTCGACATGCGGTGCGAGAAGGTCCCGGAGTTGCGATAGGGCAGGTTCGGGCAGAAACGCGATGTCCTCTCCCGAGATGATCTTGACCTCGTGCGGCAGCCGGATCTCACTGTGCAGTGCCGCCTGATACTGCTCCGCCAGCTGGTCGACCTGAGCCTTGCTCAGGCCGCGCCGAGTATGAACATGGTAGGCGTAGCGGTCGTCCGCAAACAACGTCCGGAGCGGGATCGAATGGTTCGGATGGCCCAGGCGCAGGTATCGCACGCCTGCGTCGTCGAAGCCGTCGAGGGAGGCCTGGATCGAAGACGACCCGGTCTTGTGCATACCGATGTGCAGGAGCAGGGTCTTCATGACGTCGCCATTTCGTGTCGCGCGTAGTTGCCCGCAGCCCCGGTGCGTCGGCAGGGCCGGCCCGCTTGTCATGTTAAACGAGAATCTTGCCGATGCCGCGGTGAGTTCGCCGGTGCAACGCCGGTCCACAGGTTGCGACGGATTTCCGGATGCGGGCCAGAAGAGCGACAATGCACGCTTGCAATTCGGGTAGCCGGAGGCAGTGTTGCCACAATCGACCGCCGACGTGATCGACGCGATGATGCAGTTGTTCGCCCGAAACCGACTGGACGAACTCGAACGGCTTGCGCGGGCCGTTACGCAAGCGGTCCCGGCGCATCCGCTGGCCTGGCAGATGTTGGGCGTTTCGCTGCTCGGCCGAGCGCGCGCCGAAGAGGCCTGTGCGCCGCTGGAGCAGGCGACCCGGCTAGCGCCCGGCGATGGGAGCGTCTGGGACAATCTCGGGCTCGCGTTCCTGCAGTTGGGGCGGTTCGACGAGGCGCGACGTTGCCTCGAGCGGGCGGTCGCGCTGCAGCCCGGGTCCGTGTCGGCATGGGTGAATCTGTCGGCCGCCGCGCGAGGTATGCTGGATGTCGCCATGGCCGAAAAGGCCGCGCGACGTGCGCTCGATCTGAATGAGCGCAGTCCGCAGGCGCACCTGAATCTGGCCAATGCTCTCGTTGACGTCGGGCGCGTCGAGGAGGCGGAAACCCATTTGCGTGCCGCTCTCGAACTGTCGCCCGGGTGGGCCGAAGCGAGCCTGACGCTCGCTGTTGTGCTGGAGCGTTGCGCACGCTTGCCCGAAGCCGAGGCGCTGCTCGTCGACATCGTCGCCGCCGACCGTGCGGACTGGCGTGTCTTCACCAATCTGGGACGTATTCGCTCTGCTCTCGGCAGTACCCGCGAAGCCGTGCACAGCTACGAGCGCGCGCTCGAACTCAATCCTGCTGCGGCCGACGCCTTCAGTGGTCTGCTTTTTCTGCGCCTGCACGACGAGGGGGGCGATCCGCAGGAGTTGGCACGCTTGCATCGAAGCTACGGAGACAGGATCGAGACGCCGTTGAAGTCGTTGTGGCCAAGCCATGCAAATGCGCGCGATCCGGATCGCCGTCTGCGCGTCGGCATCGTTTCCGGTGATCTGCGCAAGCATGCAGTGGCGCATTTCATCGAGCCGTATCTCGAGGCTTTCCGGGATTCGTCGCTGGAGGTTTACGTCTACGCCAATCAACGGGTTCACGACGAAACCAGCGAGCGACTCAAGGCGCATGTTGCGCAGTGGCGGCGTGTGATCGAACTGAGCGACGCGAACCTGGCTGCACTCATACAAGGTGACGCCATCGATGTGCTCATCGACCTATCCGGCCACACTGCGCTCAACCGGCTCCCGGTCTTCGCGCGCAAGCCGGCGCCGGTGCAGCTCAGTTGGCTGGGCTATCCGGGTACGACCGGCCTGACGGCGGTGGACTATCGACTGATGTATGCCGGCGCCGCGCCGCGAGGCCTTCTCGACGACCAGTTCGTCGAGAAGATCCTCTATCTGCCGGTGCCGATCGCTTTCCGGCATGAGGCCGGCTCGGGCTTCGACCCGGGGCCATTGCCCGCGCGGCGCAACGGCTTCGTTACCTTCGCCAATCTGAATCGACCCAGCAAGACGGGGGCGCGTCCGATCGCCGTGTGGAGTGAGATTCTCGCGCGGATGCCCGATGCGCGCATGCTGATCGGGGCGGTGAACGACGCATCCACGGCCGATCGAGTGCGCTCGGAGTTCGCGACTCACGGCATCGGCGCAGAGCGCCTCGACCTGCGGCCCTACCTGCCGATGGACCAGTACGTGGAAATGCATCGGGAAATCGACCTGATGCTCGACTGTTTTCCCTATGCCGGTGGCACCACCAATCAGCACGCAATTCGCCTGGGCGTTCCGATCGTCGGCCTCGCCGGACCCATGCTGCCTCAGCGTTCCGGAGCCGGCGTCCTGCATGCGGTCGGGCTGGGGGACTGGGTCGCGGAGAGTGAAGCGGAATACGTGGCTACAGCACTCGAGAAGGCCCGCGATCTCGATGAGCTCGAACGCCTCAGGGCCGATCTGCCGCGGCGCTGGGCCGCGCGTGATCCCCAGGAATCGGTTCGCTGCCTGGATGCGGCGATACGCCTGGTCTGGCGGCGATGGTGCGACGGCTTGCCGCCGGAAACGCTCGAGGTGCCGTGGGCGGTCAAAGCACATGAGCCGTCACGCGCTCCGTAAGTGAAGGAGGCCTGCATGGGGAGGATCCCCGTGCAAAGGGCGCTTACTCTTGCGCACCTAGCCCATCGGCCTTCGTCGTGGCATCCTGTGCCGCGCTCTCGACGCGGCTCGACGGCCCTGCCGAGGGTGCGCTCCGAACATTCCTGCCATCCGCGTCCGAATACCCGATGACCAGATCCCGACTTTTCCTGTTCGCATACTGGTCGCTGCTGTTGGCGCTGGTGCTCGGCATCTACCTGCCGGGCATCGACAACCAGCCGCTGTTCGACGACGGAATTCTCGTCGACCGCAGTATCTTCGAGCGCTATGGATCCCTGCTGGAGTTCCAGCAGCGCATGCTGTCCTACGGAAGCTTCGTCTGGGTCGAGAGCGTTTTCGGGGAAGGCTGGTGGAAGCAGCGACTGGTCAACGTGCTGCTTCACATGGGCGTTGTCGTCGCCTTGTATGCGTTCTGGGCGCGCCTGCTGACACATGTGCGCACATCGCCGGACGATGCGATGCCGCTGTCGCGCGAAGCCGCGTTGCGGGTCGGGATTGCGTTGTTCGCGGTCAGTCCGGTGGCGGCTTATGCGGTGGGCTACCTGATCCAGCGCTCCATCCTGATGGCCACCTTGTTCGCGCTGGTCTCCTGCATCGCGTTCCTGCGCGGTGTCGAGTCGCGGCGGTGGTACTGGTTCATCGCCGCGCTGGCGGTCTACGCGTGCGCGATGCTCTCCAAGGAGCACGCGCTGATGATCGTGGCTCTGTGGGTGCCGCTATACGTCTTCGTCGCGCGCCCGCGCTGGCAGGTGGTGGCCGCGATCTCGGCTGCGAGTGCGGTCTTGCTGGCGATCGCGGTGGCGGTGCTGTACTCGATCTACGGCGAGATCATCGGCAGCGTCTTCGATGAGGCTTCGCGTGCCCATGTCGCCCAGCTCGAGGCCCTGAAGCCAGGGGTCTCCGATCAGGTGTATGGCCTGAGCATCCTCAACCAGGCGGCGCTGTTCTTCTATTACGGCTTCTTCTGGTTCGTGCCGAACGTGCTGGCGATGTCGATCGACATGCGCCCGGCCTTTCCCCTTTCGTTTCTGTCGTTTCCCGAAACCCTCGGCGCGCTTGCCTATTTCGCCCTGCTCGCAGGGGCAGCCTGGGCCGTGGTGCGCCGCTCGGACATGCTCGGCCTGGCCGCGCTGGGTCTGCTGTTCCCGCTGGTGCTGTTCTTCACCGAATTTGCCACGGTCTGGATCCAGGACCCGTTCGTGCTCTATCGCAGCTATCTGTGGGCGATCGGCTTCCCCGTGCTGGTCTGCGTGCTGCTCACCGGGATTCGTCCCCCGGTGCTCTATACCCTGGGTTTCGTGGTCGCGATGGTGTTTGCCGGGCTGGCCTTCGAACGCACGATGTCCATGCGCGACATCTACCGCGTATGGCATGACGCGGCCGAGAAAGTCGATCTGCAGGCGCCGCCCAACGCGGTCGGGCGTGCGCGCGCCTTCGTCAATCGCGGCAGCTATTTTCTGGAGAATCTGCTGGCCGAGCAGGCATACCGGGATTTTGTTCGCGCGATCGAACTGGGCGAGCGGGAAGGGTCCGCACGCTTCAACCTCGGCGTTGCACTCCAGTTGATGAACCGGCATGAGCAGGCGCTTGAATCGTTCGATCTTGCGATCCGGGAGGGGTTCAAGCACCCGGGGCTGGATTATCACCGCGGTGAGACCCTGTACACGCTGGGACGTTATGCAGAAGCCGTAGAGGCATTTACCGCCTCCATTCGCGTTCGTCGCCAGGATGAGCGCGCGCGCGACAATGCATTGCTGCGGCGCGCGGAGGCGGCGATTGCCGCACGCGATTTCGAGCGCGCCAGTCGGGATTTTCAAGCGCTGCTCAAGAAGACGCCCGATGATGTGCGGCTGCTGACCGGGCTCGGAATGGCCTATGTCGGCCTTCAGGACGGCGGGCGTGCGCTGGGCGTCTTCGACGCACTCGTGCAGCGGGGGCAGAGCCACGTGTTCCACTACGGTCGCGCCATGGCCCTGATGTTGCTGGAGCGTCGACGCGAGGCGCTTGCCGAGGTCGAGCGT
Source organism: Azoarcus sp. (assembly GCA_013911595.1). Taxonomy (GTDB): domain Bacteria; phylum Pseudomonadota; class Gammaproteobacteria; order Burkholderiales; family Rhodocyclaceae; genus Pseudazoarcus. Next base: position 30,441 of record JACESY010000009.1, on the reverse strand, counting down.
GCTCTGGAACTGCAGCCGGAAAACCCGGCCTATCGCCAGTTGCGTGAGCAACTCGCGCGCTGACGGACGACTGGCGTGCGCATCCTTCACGTCGGCAAGTACTTCCCGCCCTATGCGGGGGGTATGGAGGTCTTCCTGGCGGATCTGGTCGCGGCGCAGCGTGCCGATGGCGACGAGGTCGCCGTGCTCGCACATGGCACGCCGGAGCCCGACGATCCGCCGTGGCTGGTGCGCGTGCCGGTGTGGTGCACTCTGGCCTATGCGCCGCTCGCCCCGCGCTTCCCATTCGCGCTCGCGCGCCTGCTGCGCGAGTTTCGGCCGGACGTCGTGCATCTGCACATGCCCAATCCGTCGGCTTTCGCGGTGCTCGCCTTGCGCCGTGCCGCGCGCATCCCGTGGGTAGTGCACTGGCATTCGGATGTCGTTGCAGCGCCAGGCAACAGGCGGTTGTCGCTGGCCTACCGCGTGTATCGACCTTTCGAGCAGGCACTGCTGGCGCGTGCTGCGCGCGTGATCGCCACGTCGCCACCGTACCTGGCGGTCAGCGAACCCCTGCGACGATGGCAGGACAAGTGCAGCGTCGTCCCGCTGGGGCTCGACCTGTCGCGCTATCCGGCGCAGCCTGACGTGGAGCAGGATCACTGGACCGATGGGGCGTTTCGTGTGCTCGCCATCGGTCGGCTGTCGCACTACAAGGATTTCGCCACGCTCGTGCGCGCCGTGTCCGCGCTGACGGGCGTCGAGTTGCTGCTCGCCGGAGACGGTGAACAGCGCTCGGAACTGGAGGCGCTCGCCGATGCAGCGCAGGGCAGGGTGCGGCTCCTCGGCTCGGTGTCCGATGCGCGCAAGCACGCCTTGCTGGCGAGTTGCGATGTGCTGTGTCTGCCATCGATCGAACGCAGCGAGGCCTTCGGTTTGGTGCTGCTCGAGGCGATGCGTTATGCCAAACCCTGTATTGCGTCCGACTTGCCCGGTTCGGGCATGCCGTGGGTGGTACGGCATGCGCAGGCGGGTCTGCTGGCGAAGCCGGGTGACGTGGCCGACTGGCAGCGTGCGCTGGGCGTGATGCGCGACGACGCGGTGATGCGCGACAGGATGGGGGCGCAGGCTGGCCGCGCCGTGCAGCAGCAGTTCTCGATTCAGGCCTGCGCCGATGCGGTGGCCGGGCAGTACACGCGGGCGGGCGTACTGGCTGACTCGCCCGCAGCGGATCGCGGTCTGCTCGTGGTGATCCCTGCGCGCGACGAGGTACGGACGTTACCGTCCATCGTCGCGGAACTGATCTCGTCGGGGTATCCCGACATCGTCGTGATCGACGATCTGAGCACCGACGGCACGGGTGCAGCCGCAATGCGCGCAGGGGCGACCGTATTGCGCCCGACGCTTCCACTGGGCGCCTGGGGCGGCATGCAGGCGGGTATTCGCCACGCCATCGCGCACGGCTACTCTTCGGTCATCACGATGGACGCGGACGGTCAGCATGAAGTTGCCGCCATCCCGAGCCTGCTGGCCGAAAGTGACAACGCCGACCTCGTCATTGGCGCCCACCCCGCGCGCGCCAGCCGTGCACGCCGTATCGCCTGGAACTGGTTTCGTCGCATCAGCGGCCTGTCCGTCGAAGACCTCACTTCCGGTTTCCGTCTGTACAACGCGACCGCCATGCAACTGGCCGCCAGTGAGGGTGCGACGCAACTCGACTTTCAGGATGTCGGTGTCCTGCTCTTGTTCCGCCGCGCGGGCATGCGTCTGGTCGAAGTCCCCGTGCCGATGAATCCGCGCATGGTCGATCGCTCCCGCGTGTTCGATTCGTGGTGGACCGTTACCCGTTACATGGCCGCCACCACGCTCCTGTGCCTCGCTCGCCGTCCTGTAGGTTACCGTCAGGACGGTGGTCGCCACCATGCTCGTAGGTCGTGACGAGCCGCAGGTGAGAGGCCATCGCAGCACCTTCAGCCATGGCGCACAAGTCCCGAAGGGCTGGTCGGCATGTCTCTTGAATGAATCGGGGCGACCGACAGCTTCACGCCAAGAGCGTGTAGAAGTTTGAGCATCGTGTCGTAGCGGGGCTTGGCGCCGGGCGTAAGGGTCTTGTACAGGCTTTCGCGTCCAATTCCTGCGTCCCTCGCGAGCTGAGCCATGCCTCGCGCGCGGGCCACGTCACGCACAGCGGTCAGAAAGACATCCGGGTTCGGATCTTCCAGCGCGACAGTGATGTACTCGGCGATGGTTTCCTCGTTGTCGAGGTAATCCGCCGCGTCAAAGGGAGAAAAGTTGGTCATGATTCCTATTCCTGTTGCAAAGTCCGCGCCATTGCGATGGCGCGTTTGATGTCGCGCTTCTGTGATGACTTGTCGCCCCCGAGCAGAAGCAGGTAGATCGTTTCGCCGCGACGAGTGAAATACAAGCGGTAGCCGGGCCCGAAATGAATCCGCATCTCCAAGACCCCTTCGCCTACAGCCCTTGAATCGCCGAAATTCCCATGCTCGGCGGCGCGGATGCGGTGGATGATGCGGGCGCGGCCGATGTTGTCTTTCAGCGCCGAAAGCCAGGCATCAAAATCGTCGGAGCGAAAGAGAATGTTCGTCGGTGCACTGTATCCGATCGGATACGCGTGGGCAATCATCCGTGTACCGTGACGAGCTGCAGGCGAGTACGACGCCTTCGTCCCACACCATCTCTCGCCCGCCGATGTCGCACCTCGCTTCGCTCATCCCGACCTGCCCTCAGCGCCAACATCCCATTCAAGCCATATGTCATCATTCCGATGTCGTAAAGCGGGATCTTGCCATGTCCAATTCGACCACCTGGCCGATGCTCATCCACCACGGCGGCGCCGATGGTGTGACCGGAAGCTGCCATCGCCTGCGATTCTCCGCGGACCGCTCGCTGCTCGTCGACTGTGGCCTGTTCCAGGGGCAGGACGCCGACCGGCTGGACAGCCTCGACCAGCATCGCGTCGGTTTCTCCGTCGATGACGTGCTGGCGCTGGTGGTGACGCACGTGCATATCGACCACATCGGCCGTCTGCCCTATCTGCTGGCGGCCGGCTACGCCGGCCCCATCCTGTGTTCCGTGCCGTCTGCGCGGTTGCTGCCGCTGGTCATCGAAGATGCGCTCAAAGTCGGCTTCACCCGCGACGCGAATCTGATCGAACGATTCCTCGCCGAAGTCGGTACGCGTCTGGTGCCACTCGACTACCGAAACTGGTACACGCTGGTCGACGATGCGCGCCACCGCATCCGCGTCAGGCTGCAGCGCGCCGGCCACATTCTCGGCTCGGCGTACGTCGAGGTCGACAGCCTCGATCGCGCCACGGGCGAATCACATCGCACCGTATTTTCCGGCGATCTGGGCGCTCCGCATGCGCCGCTGCTGCCCGCGCCGAAGTCGCCGTGGCGCGCGGACACGCTGGTCATCGAAAGCACCTACGGCGATCGTCGTCATGAAGATCGGCGCACACGCCGCGCACGATTGAAGGCGGCCATCGACCGTGCACTGGAGAATGGCGGAACGGTGATCGTTCCCGCCTTCAGTATCGGGCGCACGCAGGAACTGCTCTACGAACTCGAGGGACTCGTCCACACCGCGCGCAACGCACGCTGGTGCGACCTGGAAGTAATCGTCGATTCGCCGCTCGCCGCCCGCTTCACCGAGGTCTACCGGGAACTCAAGCCGTGGTGGGACGCCGAGGCCCATCGGCGCCTGCGCAACGGTCGCCATCCGCTGTCGTTCGACAATCTCTACACCGTCGACAGCCACGAAGAACACCTGCGCACGGTCGAATACCTCGCCACCAACGGCCGGCCCGCCGTGGTGATTGCCGCCAGCGGCATGGCCAGCGGCGGGCGCGTGGTGAACTACCTCAAGCGCATGCTCCCCGACGATCGCCATGCGGTGCTGTTCGTCGGCTATCAGGCCCCCGGCACCCCCGGCCACGCAATCGCCCGATACGGCCCGCGTGGCGGCTGGGTGGAACTGGACGGCGCGCGCGTCGTCATCCGTGCCCGCGTCGACACCATCGGCGGCTACTCGGCCCACGCCGACCAGCAAGACCTGCTCAATTTCATCCGTCGCATGCGCCACCCGCCCGCCCACGTGCGCCTGATCCACGGCGACGCCGGCCCCAAACAGGCTCTCAAGGCGGGAATTGAAGCATGGGCATCAGGCTGCGGCCACCCCGTGCGCGTCACGCTCGCACACCAGTCGTGATCGCAGCGCACCACATGTGCCGCCCCTCGGTCGTAGCCGTGCACTGCCGCTTTCCGGGGATGGCAAAACATGCCCGTTACGGGTATATTCATCAAGGCAAGTGGACATGATGGTCTTCAAGCGGAAGGACTTTGCGCGGTGGCAAGCGGGCGAGAAACTCTCCGATGACACCTTATGCAAGGCGGCCCGGGAAATGGAGCGTGGTCTGGTTGACGCAGACTTGTGCGGCCACCTGTACAAGAAGCGGATAGGTCGTCCAGGTGCCGGCATGAGTGGCGGCTACCGTAGGTTGTTGTCGGCCCGTGTCGGTCATCGTTATGTGTTCCTGCATGGGTTCTCGAAAAGCGACAAGGCGAACATCACACCGGGCGAGAAGAGAGCACTTCAATATGCAGGAAAGGTATTTCTGGAGCTGTCGAAAAAGGACTTGGTGAAGGCATTGCGGGCGGGCGTTTTACTGGAGCTGTGTTGTGACGAGCAAGATCATTGAATCCCTGCGCGGCGATTTGGCCGCATTGCACGATGCGGGCGCGATCGGCAAGGTGACGATGCGCGAGTTCGACGCGATCTGTCCGCCGCCGGTGCGGGAGTTCGACGCGGACGACATCAAGCGTTTGCGTGAAGCGCTGCATTTCAGTCAGCCGGTGTTCGCACTTCACCTGCACACCACGGCCTCGACCGTGCGCAAATGGGAGCAGGGTCAAACGCGCCCGTCGGGCCCGGCGCTCAAGCTGCTCAACGTCATCGCCGACAAGGGCTTGCCGGCCATTATCTGAGGCGCGCACAAGCCACGAAGCTCCGGGGCCTTTCGTAGGTCGCGACGAGCCGCAGGCGCGCCCGCCAACAACGCAGGTCCGGGGTCGGAACCTGCGCCCCTTTGTGCCTGCGTGCGGTTTCGGCCATACACACTTGCAAAATAGGAGTGTCGCCGTTTGCGGCGTTGCCCTATTGTTAAGTAACATGTACGTCTTCAACACGCTCGACCCGGCGCGGGAAGCGTGGATGTAAACAAACCTTGCTGATTGATTCGTCATTCGGCCCAGTCCCGATCCCGCCATGCCGATCCCTCCCGAAACAACCCCGATTCAACCCGTCCTGCTTTGCGGCGGGGCCGGCACGCGTCTGTGGCCGCTTTCGCGTGAGAGCTATCCCAAGCAGTTTCTCTCGCTGGATGGTGAAGGGACCATGCTGCAGCAAACCGCGCACCGGCTCGATGCCCTGGCGCCGGGTATCAAGCGCGCACGTTCGCTGATCGTGGTCTGCAATGCCGCTCACCGTTTCATCGCTGCCCAGCAATTGCTTGAGGCAGGCATCGCGGAATCCCGGCTTCTGCTCGAGCCGGTCGGGCGCAATACTGCTCCGGCGCTGACACTGGCTGCCCTCGATGCGGTACGAGACGGCGGAGACCCGGTGCTGCTGGCCATGCCTTCGGATCACGTCATGCGCGATCGTGCCGCGTTCTGTCGCGCAGTCGAGTGCGGCCTGCCCGCCGCCGAAGGCGGCGCCATGCTGACCTTCGGCATCACGCCCTCTCGTCCGGAAACCGGGTTCGGCTACATTCGCACCGGCGAACCCGATGGCGAGCAGCCGCTGAATGTCGAGGCCTTCGTCGAGAAACCCGACCTGGAAACCGCGGGCGCTTATGTGCGCAGCGGTCGATATCTCTGGAACAGCGGCATCTTCATGGTGCGTGCAAGCGTCTGGCTGCGGGCCGTTGCGAACCTGCAACCGGAGATCGATGCGGCCTGCCGCGAGGCGATGACCGCCGCCGAGCCGGACCGCGACTTTCTGCGCCCGGATGCGGCGGCCTTCGCGAACAGTCCGTCGGACTCGATCGACTACGCAGTAATGGAACAACTGCCGGGCAACGAAACGCTGGGCATCCCCGCGCTTGTCGTGCCGCTCGATGCCGGATGGTCGGACCTGGGCGCCTGGGACGGTGTGCACGACGTCGCCGAGCGCGACGAGCACGGTAACGTCATTCATGGTGACACGCTCGTCGTCGACAGCCGCGATACGCTGGTGCACGCCACGAGCCGCCTCGTCGCGGTCAGTGGGGTGGAAGGGCTGGTCGTCGTCGAAACGCCGGACGCCGTGCTCGTCACCACCCGCAAGGCGAGCCAGCACGTGCGCCAGCTCGTCTCACGCCTGCGTGTCGAAGGGCGCGTGCTTGCCGACACTCATCGCAAGGTGCATCGCCCCTGGGGATGGTATGACTCGATCGACGCCGGCGAGCGCTTCCAGGTCAAGCGCATCGTCGTCAATCCCGGGGCCTCGCTGAGCCTGCAGATGCACCACCATCGCGCCGAGCACTGGATCGTCGTGCGCGGCACGGCCGAAGTCACCAACGGTGAGAAGGTGTTCATCCTTACCGAGAATGAATCCACCTTCATCCCGCTGGGCCATGTGCACCGCCTGGCCAATCCCGGCAAGGTGCCGCTGGAAATTGTCGAGGTGCAGTCCGGCGGATACCTGGGCGAGGACGACATCGTGCGCTTCGAAGACAGCTATGGTCGGGCGAACGAAACGAAGGAATCATCGGGACATTCTTTCGACGCAGACGCACGGGCAGAGTGATCGATGCCGCAAATGTTGCATGCCCTGTGGGCCTATCGGGGCTTCGTCTGGAGCAGCGTGCTGCGCGAGTTCAACGGGCGCTACCGCGAGTCGCTGTTCGGCGCGTTCTGGTCGATCGCCAACCCGCTGACCATGATCGTCATCTACACGGTCATCTTCAGCCAGCTGCTCAAGCCCACGCTATCCGGACACGCCGATAACCCCTTCGCATTCAGCATCTACCTGTGTGCCGGCGTGATCACCTGGAGCTTGTTCGCCGAGATGCTCGGCCGCATGGCCAACGTGTTTCTGGACAGCGGCAACCTCATCAAGAAGAGCAACTTCCCGCGCATCACGCTGCCGGCCATCGTCGCGCTGTCCGCACTGGTCAATTTCTCGATCATCTTCGCGATTTACCTGGTCTTCCTGCTGCTCGTGGGGCATTGGCCCGGCTGGGTCGGGCTGGCGGTACTCCCGCTGCTGGCGTTGCAGGTGCTATTCACCCTGGGGCTGGGCGTGTTTCTCGGCACGCTCAACGTGTTCTTCCGCGATGTCGGGCAACTCGTCTCGGTGGTGCTGCAGTTCTGGTTCTGGCTCACCCCCATCGTCTACACCCTCGGGGCCCTGCCCGAAAGCGTGCAGACCCTCATGCGTCTGAACCCGCTGCAGCCGCTCATCGGCGCCTATCAGACGGTGTTCCTCCAACGCCAGTGGCCGGATCTTGTGGACCTGGTGCCGCTGATGTTCCTCACCGCGTTCTTCCTCGTGGTCGGCGCGCGCTTCTTCCTCGGTCGCGTAGGCGAGATGGTGGACGAGCTGTAATGGGGACCATCACTGTTTCCAATCTTGGCAAGGCTTACAAGCGCTATCCGGGCAAGTGGGCACGCGTGCGCGAGTGGCTCACCGGCAAGCCCTCGCACGACAAGACCTGGGTGCTGCGCGACATCAGCTTCCAGGTTGCGCCCGGCGAGGCGGTCGGCATCATCGGCGTCAACGGCGCCGGCAAGAGCACCTTGCTCAAGATCATCACCGGCACCACCCAACCCACCAGCGGAAGCGTGCATGTCGCGGGTCGCGTGGCTGCGCTGCTGGAACTCGGTATGGGTTTTCATCCCGACTTCACCGGCCGCCAGAACGCGTTCATGGCAGGGCAGCTGCTCGGCCTCAGCGTCGAGGAGATCGCCGCGTGCATGCCCGAGATCGAGGCTTTCGCCGAGATCGGAGACTACATCGACCGACCCGTGCGCACCTACTCCAGCGGCATGCAGATGCGACTGGCCTTCAGCGTGGCCACCGCCGTACGGCCGGACGTGCTGATCGTAGACGAAGCACTTTCCGTGGGGGATGCCTATTTCCAGCACAAGAGTTTTAACAAGATTCGTGAATTTCGCGACCACGGCACGACGCTGCTCATCGTGTCTCATGATCGCAGTGCAATTCAGAGCCTGTGCAGCCGCGCCATCTTGCTCGAGGACGGGTTCGTCATCCGCGACGGATCGCCCGAGGAAATCATGGATTTCTACAACGCGCTGATTGCCGAGCGCGAAAACGTCACCGTGCAGGTCACCCGGCGCGAAGACGGCCGCGCCCAGACAGCCTCTGGAACGGGAGAGGCCAGAGTCGAGCACATCGATCTGCTCGACGAAACGGGTGAGCCGGTCGAATACGTCAATGTCGGCGCGCCCGTTCGCCTCCGGGTCATAGTCCGCATTCACGCCGAAATCCCCGATCTGGTCTTCGGCTACATGATCAAGGACCGGCTGGGTCAGTGGATATTTGGCACCAATACGCACCACCTTGAACTCGCACTTGGCGCGCTGCGCAAGGGCGAATTGATTACTATGGAATTTTCCTTTCCAGCCAACATCGGGCCGGGCTCCTATTCAATTTCCACCGCGCTGCATGTCGCAGACACGCATCTTGCGGCAAATTTCGAATGGCGTGATCTGGCTCTGGTGTTCAACGTGGTCAACATGGATCGCGACCCCTTCGTGGGCGTCAACTGGCTCCCGCCGCAGGCAGAGGTGACGCGATGAGTGCGGATGGTTTCTACAGAGCTCTCGAAGATCGGTTTTACGCACCACGATCGACGATCAAGGAATTACGCAGGCAATACTTGCCGTATGTCAGGCCGCTTGTAAAACCCTACTCCGGAAGTGCAGTTTTCGACATTGGCTGTGGTAGGGGAGAGTGGCTCGAGTTGATGCTTGAGGTCGGCTTTAAGCCGCTCGGTGTGGATCTTGATCAAGGAATGCTTCAGGACTGCGTCGAACTCGGACTTCCCGTAGAGCAGGGGGATGCTGTCGCCTATCTGGCTACTTTAGCAAACGATAGTCAGGCCGTCGTCACAGCATTTCATGTGGTTGAGCATGTATCCCAAGACCAATTGATTTCGGTCGTTGTTGAGGCCTATAGGGTTCTCAAACCGGGCGGCCTGCTCATCCTTGAAACTCCAAACCCGGAAAACGTCGTAGTAGCAACCAGAAACTTCTACCTCGACCCAACGCATGTCCGGCCAATTCCACCGCTGCTTCTGTCCTTCCTGACCGAATATTACGGCTTTGCGCGGACGCAGGTGGTGCGTCTGCAGGAAGACAAGTCGCTGAGCGACTCTGGCGCAGTCATCGGGCTTCGCGAAGTGCTCGCAGGTGTCAGTCCCGATTATGCGGTAGTGGCGCAGAAGTCGGCGGCACCCGAACTGCTGCGGGAGTTTGATGCGGCCTTTACCGAACCGCACGGAATCGGCTTTGACGAATTAGCTGAGCGGTACGACGCCCGCGCACGAACACTAGATTGCCGACTGGATGCAGTCGAACAGAAGGCGCAGCAGGCCGAACAGAAGGCGCAGCAGGCCGAACAGAAGGCGCAGCAGGCCGAACAGAAGGCGCAGCAGGCCGAACAGAAGGCGCAGCAGGCCGAGGCATCGTCATATCAAGCACAGCTGCAGCTTCAGGCCGTTTATGCCAGCGCATCCTGGCGTGTCACCGCTCCGCTGCGTTTTGCGGCCGCTGCGCTCTCACATCCAATTCGCAGTGCGCGAAGCTGCGCAAACTGGCTCCTCCATCGCGCCATCGAAACCTTCCAGCGCCCCGCCGCCGCGCTGATGAAGGCCGTGTTGCGACGACCGCGCTTGCGCGATCGTCTAAACCGCTGGCTGACCCGGTTCCCGCATCTTCATCGGCACTTGTTCGACGTCGCCCGTCGCAATGCCGTATTTCAAAGCACCCATGGCTTGGCAACGGTCCAACCGAGTTTGCTGCCCCGCGACCCCGAACTGGCGCATTTGACGCCCCGGGCGCGCGAGATTCACCGTCAACTCCTCGCCGCAATCGAGAAGCGGAAGGGGCATTCCTGATGCGCATCGTCATCGACATGCAGGGTGCTCAGTCGACCGGTAGCTGGAATCGAGGTATCGGCCGCTACACCATGTCACTGGCCTTGGCGTTGGTTCGCCACAAGGGTGCGCACGAAGTATTTTTTGCCTTGAATGCTTGCTTGTCGGAGTCCATCGAACGTATTCGCGCAAGATTTGACGGTGTTTTACCGCAAGAGAACATTCGGGTCTGGAGGGCTCATGGCTCCATGGGGCACATCGTTCCAGAGAACGAATGGCGGCGTAAAGCCGGCGAACTGGTGCGTGAAGCGTTTCTTGCAAGCCTCAACCCCGACGTTGTTTTGATCAGCAGCCTTTTTGAGGGGCTGGTAGATGATGCCGTCACCAGCGTCAAACGCTTTTCTCGTCAGCCCATAACGGCCGTCATTCTCTACGACCTCATTCCATATATTCATCGCAGCCCCTATCTCGAAAACCCGGCCGTTAAAACCTGGTACTTGGAAAAGATTGAACATCTCCGGCACGTGGATTTGTGCTTGGCGATATCAGAGTCGTCCAGACAGGAGGGCATCACGGAGCTGGCGCTGCCCTCAGAGCGCTGCGTAAACGTCTCGACTGATGCAGATGGTCAGTTCAGGCCGATCTCGGTCTCGGCAGAGACGGAGCGTTGTTTGCGTGAGCGATATGGGCTGTCGCGAGATTTCGTGATGTATACCGGCGGTATCGACCACAGGAAGAACGTCGAAGGTCTGATTCGCGCCTATGCCAAGCTGAGTCCGAAACTGAGGCGAGCTCATCAGCTCGCAATCGTATGCTCAGTGCAGGCTGACGGCCAGGAGAGATTGCTGGCGCTGGCTCATGATCACGGCTTGGCTGCTGATGAGCTAGTTCTTACTGGCTATGTTCCGGAAGAGGACCTCATCGCCCTGTACAACCTGTGTGCCGTTTTCGTTTTTCCTTCGTGGCACGAAGGTTTCGGGTTGCCGGCTCTGGAGGCTATGCGCTGCGGTGCACCGGTGATTGCAGCGAACGCCACGAGCCTTCCAGAGGTCGTTGGTTTTCAGGAGGCGCTGTTCGACCCGCATTCCGACGACGCTATTTCGCGGGCGATCGAACGGGTGTTGATCGACAAGGCGTTCAGAGAGCGGTTGGTTGCGCATGGCGAAGGGCAGGCCAAAAGATTTTCTTGGGACGAGTCTGCGCAGCGGGTAATCGCGTCGATGGAGCGCACGGTCGCACACTTGAAGAAGCCGCGAGTCCTCGCTCCAGAGGAGCGGAACAAGCGCCTCAAACTGGCTTACGTTTCCCCCATGCCGCCTGAACGATCAGGCATTTCAGACTACAGCGCCGAACTGCTGCCCGCCCTGGCTCAACACTACGAGATTGAAGTGGTGGTCGCGCAGGGCGGCATCTCAGATTCATGGGTTACGCAGAATTGCCCAGTTCGCACAGTGGAATGGTTTGTCGAAAACAGTGATCGTTTCGATCGCGTTCTCTACCACTTCGGAAACTCTGCCTTTCATGAGCATATGTTCGCATTGTTGAAGGAGGTTCCGGGCGTGGTCGTTCTCCACGACTTTTATCTGTCCGGCGTTCTCCACCACATGGATGCATTGGGATATGCCCCTGGCTGCTTCACAGAGAGCTTGTATCAATCGCACGGCTATGTCGGATTGCTTGATCGGAAAAGAGCCAAGGATGTCGCAGACGTGATCTGGAAGTACCCGTGCAACCGGGAGGTTCTGGACCGTAGTGGCGGCACTATCGTTCATTCGGAACACTCGGTTCGACTTGCTAAGCACTGGTATGGCGAGGACCGTGGGTTCTCCATCATCCCCCTCGTGCGAGCCTCAGCTTCGACAGGTGATGCAGCCGAGGCAAGAGATGCTTTGGGGCTTGCAGAGAAGGATTTTTTAGTCTGCTCCTTTGGAGGCCTCGGTCCGACGAAGTTGAATCTTCGCCTGCTGAATGCATGGCTAGCTTCCGATCTCGCAAGATCGGGTGAGTGCAGGCTTGTTTTTGTCGGAGAGAATCATCCTGGAGATTATGGGTGCGAGCTGATCTCGCTGATTAAGCGACATCCGCACGGTAAGTCGGTCTCCATTACAGGCTGGGTTAGTCAATCAAAGTATCGTCAATACCTGTCAGCTGCAGATCTTGGCGTTCAGCTGCGCGCGCTCTCCCGCGGAGAAGCCGCAGCGTCCGTTATGGACTGCATGAATTACGGCCTGCCAACCATCGTCAACGCCAACGGCAGCATGGCCGATTTGGATGATGACGCGGTGTGGAAGATGCCTGACGACTTCGATGACGAAGACCTGATTGAGGCGCTTCAAACCTTGTGGCGAGATCAGGGGCGCCGACAACAACTAGGCGCCAAGGCCAAGGCGGTGATCCTTGCACGGCACGATCCGGGCCTCTGTGCAGCACAGTACAAAGATGCCATCGAGGATTTCTATTCAAGAAATCCTCCGGTAATGAATGATTTGATCTCGGCCATTGCTGACGAACCCGCGCAATCGCACGACCTCGTAGAGCTTGCTCAAGCTATCAATCGCAGCCTTCCGCGGTTATCTGCAACAAAACAATTTCTTGTGGATGTTTCTGGGCTGGCTCAAAGGGATGTCAGATCAGGGATTCAGCGCGTGGTGCGCAGTTTGCTCCATCACTGGTTGGCTCATCCGCCTGCCGGCTGGAGAATCGAGCCTGTCTACGCGACTCCGGGCGGGCACTATCGTTACGCAAGGAAGTTCACTACCGCTTTCCTTGGCATTGAAGACGCAAGCCTCAGCGACGAACCGATTGAGGTTGCATCAGGGGATGTTTTTTTTGCACTGGACTATCAGCCCCAAGTGCAGCAGGGGAATGCGCCCTTCTACCAAGAACTTCGCGCGGCTGGGGTCGTGGTTAAGTTCATGGTCTTCGATCTGCTGTGTATCTCACATTCTGAGTATTGCGTCCCGGGTGCCGCAGATGGTTTCGAGAAGTGGTTGAAGGTGGTCGGTGAAAGCGATGGCGCAATTTGCACTTCACAATCCGTTGCCGAAAAGTTGCGCAGCTGGATGGAGGACCGCCAGTGGCAGAGGCTGCGCCCATTCAAGATCGACTCGAACGCGCTGGGCGCAGACGTAGTCGCGTCCGCGCCGACACTCGGAATGCCTACCGACGCAGAGGAAGTCATGGCGGTGTTAAGCCAACGGCCAAGCTTCCTGATGGTCGGCACGCTTGAGCCGCGCAAGGGACATGAGCAGGCGCTCGACGCCATCGAACAACTCTGGCAAGGGGCCGCCGACGTCAACCTTGTCATCGTCGGCAAGCAGGGCTGGATGGTTGAAGGACTGATCGGGCGTCTCCGCTCACACCCCGAACTCGGCAATCGCCTGTTCTGGCTCGAAGGCATCAGCGACGAATACCTCGAGAAAATCTACGAATCCTGCACCTGCCTGATAGCCGCCTCCTATGGCGAGGGCTTCAGCCTTCCGCTCATCGAAGCCGCACAGCACAAGCTCCCCATCATCGCCCGCGACATCCCCATTTTCCGCGAGGTAGCCGGTGAGCACGCGTACTACTTCAACGCCGCCACCGCTGACGAACTGGCCGACTCGCTCCAAGCTTGGCTGGATCTGTACCAGGCGGGCAAGCATCCCAGATCAGATGATCTGCCGCGACTCACATGGGGGGAGAGCGCAGCGCAGTTGCTGAACATCGTGCTTGTTGACAGCGGCCAAAGTGGGGAACGTCTCGCGCAAACGCGCCGGCCGACACATACGCAGCGCCAACGCTTTCCTGAAAACATTCCAGAATTGAGGCCCATCCGCTTGTGAAACTCATCATCCAGATCCCCTGCCTCAACGAGGCCGGCACACTCGCCATCGCACTGAATGCGCTGCCCCGCGAGGTTCCCGGTTTCGATTCGGTCGAATGGCTGATCATTGATGACGGTAGTTCCGACGACACCACCAAGGTGGCGCGCGAACATGGCGTAGACCATGTCGTGCGGCACACACGGAATCAGGGGCTTGCGCGTGGTTTCATGACCGGGCTGGACGCCTGCCTGCGGCTTGGCGGGGATGTGATCGTCAACACCGACGCGGACAACCAGTACAACGCCGATGACATCCCGGCCCTCACCGCGCCGATTCTGGAAGGCTCGGCTGATATCGTGGTTGGTGCTCGGCCCATCGAAACGATCGAGCATTTTTCGCCCGCCAAGAAACTGCTGCAGAAGCTCGGCAGCTGGGTTGTGCGCGTCGCGAGCAAGACCGACATCCCGGACGCGCCCAGCGGTTTCCGGGCCATGAGTCGCAGCGCCGCGCAGCGCCTCGTGGTGTTTAACGACTACACCTACACGCTTGAAACTATCATCCAGGCAGGCCAGAAGAACATGGCCATCACTTCGGTGCCGGTCCGCGTGAATGGCGATCTTCGTCCGTCCAGACTGGTGAAGAGCATCCCATCGTACATCCGACGCAGCATCGGTACTATCATCCGAATCTTCGTCGTGTATCAACCGTTCAGGTTTTTCGGAACCATTGGTGCAGTGCTGTTCGGAGCCGGCTTTCTCCTTGGATTGCGCTTCCTGTGGAAATGGTTTGGAGGAGAGGGAGAAGGTCACATTCAGTCGGTGATTCTTGCTGGGGTTCTGCTAGGCATGGGTTTTCAGACGTTTCTGGTGGCGTTTTTGGCGGATCTGCTCGCCGCCAACCGAAAGCTGATGGAAGATGTCCGGGTACGCCTGATAACTGGGGGCGATATGGGTCGCGAAAGGGCACCCGTGGATACCGACCAGATCGGAAGCGAGCTCGACAGATGAAGATTTCGCGAGGCTTGAAAGAAGACGGTATTGTCGTTGGCAATGCCTACGACAAGTACGGCGCCAAGAATCCGATCGTCCGCTGGATCATGCAAGGTTTTGATGATGCCTTGTCTGATCTGGTCCGAAAGGCCGACCCGAAGACGATTCATGAGGTCGGCTGTGGTGAAGGTTATTGGGTCCTGAACTGGAGCCGGAAAGGCATTCAGGCCCGGGGCAGCGATTTTTCCGACAAAGTCATCGGACTGGCGCGCGAGAACGCACAGACTCAGGGCGTATCGCCCGAAGTGTTTGAAGCGCGTAGCGTCTATGATATTCAGCCGGGAAGGGACAGCGCCGATCTGATCGTGTGCTGCGAAGTACTCGAACATCTTGAAGATCCCGAGGCCGGCCTGGCTGCGCTGCAGAAGGTCGCGACTTCGAACATCGTGCTGAGCGTCCCGCGGGAACCGATCTGGTGTGCGCTGAACCTGGCGCGCGGAAAATACATTGGCAGCCTCGGCAACACCCCCGGCCATATCCAGCACTGGTCGAGCAAAGCCTTCGTCCAGTTCGTAAGCCGCTACTTCGATGTGATCGAAGTCAAAAAGCCGTTGCCGTGGACCATGCTGCTCGCTCGAGCCAAGCACTGATGGCATCTGCATCGCTCAAGCGCTGGCTTCATTTCGTCGGCGGCGGGCTTGGGCTGGCGGGTGTCGTCTTCGTGGGGGTTCGCCTGTATGAGCAAGCCGGTGAGATCGACCTTGCGCGCTTCGGCATCACCTCCTGGAGCATCCTGGGCTTATTAGCGCTGGTCTACGGTGCCGCCAATGTCCTGCTCGCTCGCGCCTGGTGGTGCCAACTGATGTTCTTCGAACTCCGCACTGCTTGGCCATGGGCACTCAGGGCCTATGGACTTTCACAGCTCGCCAAGTATGTCCCGGGCAACATCTTTCACCTTGCCGGACGCCAGGCTCTGGGCATGGCCGCCGGGTTCCCGGCGCGGCCCCTGGCGAAATCTGCGGCATGGGAGTTTGGCTCCATCGCTGTGGTCGGGGCGTGCTTCGGCTCGCTGGCGCTGCCGCTGATCTGGCCCGTACTCAAACTGCCGGCCGCGATTTTTCTGTTCATTGGCCTTTTGGCGGCGCTGTATTTTTTTACGGCGCGCGCCCTTTCGAAGACCGCAGCCACCGCCTTGCTATGGCAGGCTTCTTTTCTTACGCTCTCCGGCCTCCTCTTCATTGGCACCCTTGCTCTTGTTGCAGATTACGACCCACTTCTCTCCCTTTCCGCTGCAATTGCAGGCGCTTATGTGGTTGCGTGGCTTGCCGGGCTGGTTACACCCGGTGCACCGGCAGGCGTCGGGGTCAGGGAAATGGTGCTGCTCTTGCTGCTCGAGGATCAAGTCAGCCCGGAGGCTTTGCTGCTCGCGATCATCCTTGGACGAATTGTGACCGTAACAGGGGATCTGCTGTTCTTTTCGGCGATGGCCATAAACGGGAAGCTGGACAAAGCCTTCGAACGAACTGGAAATAACGCAAAGTGAATAAACCGAATTTCCTTGAATGTTCATTTTTTGTACTAGCGTTGCTTGCGGCACTGTTCATTCAAGGGGCCGTTCCATTCCTTGCAATTCCAACGATGGGTCAAGCTGTCTGGGCAACAGGGTTCTCGCATTCTTTTGCAAACGGTGGGCTATTCGAGATTTATGCACATAATATCGGGGCTCCTGAACCAGCGCCGATCGCTTTCGGCTTAGCAGGTGCATGGCCAGCCTCCCTCTTCATTCGCCTCGGACTGCATGCTGCTGATGCATACTCGGCCATGGTGGCATTTTGGCTGAGTGTCGCGTTCGGATCCGCCTATGGCATCGCCCGTCACTTCCAGGCAGCCAGATACCATTCAACGATTGCCGCCCTTTGCTGGATGACCATGCCTGTGATTTGGGCGCATGGCGGATACTCGATGCTATCTTTGGGTATCGGCTTGCTCAGTTTTTACTTTTTAGTGGTAATCAAACTGCTGGACGGATTACGTAACGACCTAAATATTACGGCCTGGACATTGCTGTACGTACTCTCATGCATCATTTCTGTGTTCATGGACGGATACAGCTTCATGATGTTTGCGGTGGGTTCCAGCATCATGATCGGATTGCAGTGGATGAGATGTAAGGACTTTGAGGTTCGACGTCGTTGGTCCTTAATGCTCATTCCAGTTCATGTCGCCGCTTTCGTTGTCGCATACCTTCTATATTCGAGTTATATAGGTTTGTCGTCATTTGATAGCCATTCGATGGAGTTCTTCAGAGGGTGGGGCGTCGATCTGTCGTTCATCGCAATCCCAACCCATGGAAGCCACTGGCTTGCCGACATTGTTGGATGGAGCGCTCCGCGAACTGACAACATGTACTGGGGTGATGCGTCGGTTTGGACAACCACATTCAGTCTTCCCTTAATATTGGCAGCCGCTTGGGCGGCAAGAAAATCTCACCCACAAAGAAACTGGGTAGTGGCGTTTTGCGTTGCGTCGCTGTTCGGATTCTATATGGCCCTAGGGCCATCCTTGAAGTTCAATACCATAAAGCCACCAGAGGCATCTGAAGAAAGGGTGATGAACAAAGTGCATGCAATCGCACCTACTGGATCCGCGCTGCTTTCAGAAAATATTCCAGGGTTCAATGTCATGCGCGCAAGTTACCGATGGATTGCATTGGGCGCATTCTGCGCATGGCTTATTTTGGTTCTTTCTCTATCTTATAAGAATAAACGCCCCGTGACGTTGGTTGCACTAGCGATGACATTAATAGTGACGGCATTCAACCTACCAAATTCCGTCGACAAGTGGAAAATCTACAGCGATCATCGGAGCATGTTTCTAGAGGTGGACAGGGCTGTGTTAGCTCCTCTAAGCAAAGATCTGATTGCGGGCGAGCGCGTAGCATTTCTCCCTTGGGGGAACGATTTTCTTGTGAACTATCTGGCTTCTGAGGCTGGGGTCATTGCATACAATATTGGCGGAGACAAGAACTTAAATATGGCACGGGAGCATTGGCCGTCCCCGGTGCGATCCTTTCCAATGGCTACTGTCGACAACGTTTTTTTCGACAGACTTCTTCTGCTTCTTTATTCCAATGAAGTCAATGTGGTTGTCTTGCCGTTTTTCGACACGCTTTGGGCGGCACATTCTTGGCCTCATCCGAACGTAGCACTGCACGAGCAACTGAGGCCGGTGATCGAAAGGCTGAAGTTAGTAGATTTCGTCCGTGTGACTGAACGAGAAAATTACGCCACTGTTAGGGTTGACATGACTTCAGTTCGATCGGATCAGGATAACCCTAAGGCGGCTATTCAATCCATGACGTGTTTGCCGCCACGCTGTTTACGCGCTACAGCGTTTAGTGATCTCACGCCGTCGGGCACTGGGCAGCCTATTAACGGCGCGCTGCACAGCACTGGTAGGGAGGGATTCATGCTCTTCGGTCCCTACCAACCCATGAATGCCGGGACCTATTCTCTCGTTGTACGTGGTGAAGTTGAAACTGCTGACGGGTCGTGGATTGACGTGGCTTCAAATAGTGGACAGGTCATCCACGGAAAGTGGGACATGTCCGGCGCGGGTGCGGGAGCTGAAGTACTCTTGAGCACCACGGTCGAAATCACTGGAGCAGTCCGGGACTTGGAAGTGCGCGTATATGCGCGGGCGCCCGATCAGATTACGATCAACAGCTACGAACTGCGGCCGGTGCCGCCTGAATCGGGCCCGCAATGAGGCTTTTCTCTTTTTTCCGCGATAGTCAAGTTTGTGAGGCGTCTGAATCTATCCCGTCAGGAGGAGTTTAGTTAACGTCTTGGTTTTCGAGCCACATCGGTCACATATTTTTTTGTTTATCAGGATGTATTTCATGAAGAAAGCAATCATCACCGGCATCACCGGTCAGGACGGTGCCTACCTCGCGGAACTGCTGTTGGAAAAGGGGTACGAGGTGTATGGCACGTTCCGCCGCACGAGTTCGGTGAACTTCTGGCGTATCGAGGAAGTGGGAATCGAGCGTCATCCGAATCTCCATCTGGTGGAGTTCGACCTCACGGATCTGTCGTCTGCCATCCGATTGCTGCAGACGAGCGAGGCGAGCGAGGTGTTCAATCTGGCGGCGCAGAGCTTCGTCGGGGTGTCGTTCGAGCAGCCCATTACCACGGCGGAGATCACCGGGGTTGGGGTGGTGAATCTGCTCGAGGCGATCCGCATCGTGAATCCGCGGATCCGCTTCTATCAGGCGAGTACGTCGGAGATGTACGGCAAGGTGCAGGCGGTGCCGCAGGTGGAGGATACGCCGTTCTATCCGCGCAGCCCGTATGCTGCGGCCAAACTCTACGCGCACTGGATGACGGTGAACTACCGTGAGAGCTACGGCATCTTCGCGGCGAGTGGCATCCTGTTCAATCACGAATCTCCGTTGCGCGGACGGGAGTTCCTTACGCGCAAGGTGTCGGACGGCATGGCCAGGATCAAGTGCGGCAGGCTCGACGTGCTTGAACTGGGCAATCTCGACGCGCAGCGTGACTGGGGATTCGCCAGGGAGTACGTTGACGGCATGTGGCGCATGTTGCAGGTGGACCATCCCGATACCTATGTGCTGGCGACCAACCGTACCGAGACGGTGCGAAGCTTCGTGACGTTGGCGGGCACGGCCGCGGGCTTCGATCTGCAGTGGGAAGGCACGGGCGAAGGCGAAGTGGGCATTGATCGCATCTCGGGCCGTACGTTGGTGCGTGTGAATCCGAAGTTCTATCGGCCGGCCGAGGTCGAGCTGCTGATAGGCAACCCCGAGAAGGCGCGGCGCGAGTTGGGCTGGGCGCCGTCGACCACGCTGGAGGAACTGAGCCAGATGATGGTCGAGGCGGACATTCGTCGTCTCGAACAGGGGTTTTCGTACTGATGCGGGGGGCGAAGCGGGTACTTATCACCGGTATTCATGGCTTTACAGGTCGTTATGTGGCCGCCGAGATGGAGGCCCACGGTTGGGACGTGTGGGGCGTGGGGCACGATTCGGTGCCGGACGAGCCTCGTCATCGATGTGCGGACCTAACGGATGCCGTCGCGCTGTGCGAGGTGGTGGCGGAAATCCGGCCAGATGTGGTGGTGCATCTTGCGGGTATTGCCTTTGTCGGGCACGGCGACGCAGAGGCGTTTTACCGTGTAAACCTGATCGGAACCCGCAATCTGCTCGCTGCGCTGGCGGAGTGCGAGCACCATCCCGAGTGCGTACTGCTCGCGAGCAGCGCCAACGTCTATGGCAATTCCAGCGAAGGGGTGTTCGACGAGGGCACGCCGCTAAATCCTGCCAACGACTATGCGGTCAGCAAGCTGGCGATGGAGTACATGGCCCGTCTGTGGTTCGACCGGCTGCCCATCGTGATCGCACGGCCGTTCAACTACACCGGCGTGGGACAGAGTGGATCCTTCCTGCTGCCGAAGATCGTGGACCACTTCCGCCGCAGGGCGGAGGTGATCGAATTGGGGAATCTCGACGTGTGGCGTGATTTCTCTGACGTGCGTGCGGTGGCGCAGGCCTATCGTCGACTGATCGAGGCGTGTCCGGCAGGCGAGGTGGTGAATATCTGCTCGGGCCGCATGCATGCTTTGCGCGAAGTGATCGATCTGGCTGCGTCGATCACGGGGCAGCGCTTGCGCGTGGAGGTCAATCCGGCGTTCGTGCGGGCCAACGAGGTTCGCCGCCTGGGCGGCAGCCCGGCCAGGTTGCGCTCGATCATCGGCGAGTGGGATTCTCCCCCGCTGGATGAGACGCTGCGTTGGATGCTGGAAGCGAAGGCGTGAGGGTCGCCATCGACGTTGACGTGGTGCGCTTTCCGCTCACCGGAATCGGACGATACGTCTACGAACTGGTTCGCCATCTGGAGTCAGAAGAAAACGGAATCGAACTCGATCTGTTCGCGGGACCGTGGCGGATCGCAGCGCTGCCGTCCGCCGATGTTGCTGCGCAGGCTTCGGGTACGGGACGGCGCGGCATCGGGGTGGTCGATTGGCTGTCGCGCCAGTCGCTGGTTGTCGGCTTGCACCGGGCCGCCATCGATGCCGCGCAGGGGGCGGTCCTGCGCAGGCGAAAGCCTGATCTTTTTCACGGCCCGCGCTTCTTTCTGCCACATTTTGATGGCCCGCGCATCGTCACCATCCATGACCTGTCGATGTTCGTGTGGCCGCAATGCCATCCGTCCGGGCGCCTCCCCTCGGTTCAACGGGCTGTCGAGCGGGCGGTGTCGAGTGATGCGCATATCCTCACCGATTCCGATTTCATCCGTGGCGAGTTGATCGAGCGTTTCGGTCTTCCCGGCGAGCGAGTCAGTGCGATACCACTGGCCTGCGGCGAGGAGTTCCGACTGCGCGAAGCCGAGGCGACGGCGCCAGTGCTGCAGCGCCATGGGCTGGCGCGGGACGGTTACTGCCTGTATTCGGGCACCATCGAGCCGCGCAAAAACCTGCACACGCTGATCTCGGCGTATGAGGCTCTGCCCGTCGACGTGCGTCGTCGCTGGCCATTGGTCCTTTGCGGCTACTATGGCTGGAATAGCGATGACGTGCATGGCCGTATCGACCGGGCGGCACGAGAGGGGTGGGTCCGCTATCTCGGTTACGTTGCGGCGGACGAGCTGCCGGTACTGTTTTCCGGTGCGCGATTGTTCGCGTTTCCATCCCTCTATGAAGGTTTCGGTCTGCCGGTGCTTGAGGCGATGGCGTCAGGTATTCCGGTGGTGTGCTCGAACAGCGCGTCCTTGCCCGAAGTCGTGGGCGGCGCCGGGCTTACGGTCGACGCGCACGACGTCGACGGCCTGTCTTCAGCTCTCACGCGAGGGCTCACGGACGAAGCTTGGCGCACATCGGCCAGGGTGGCCGGACTCGCCCGCGCGGCGCGTTTGAGCTGGGCGAGTTGCGCGCGGCGGACGGCTGACGTCTATCGACAGGTGATCGCAGGACAGGGTTGAACTCCACGTCTGCACGCTACTCCAATTAGCGAGAATCTTCGGCCCATCGTGCCCCGATCAGGCCAAACAGAACGAGTCCTTGTGAAGCCACTAACTATTTTCTACCGGTTGTCGATACTGATAGTGGTCCTGGGGCTCAGCCAGGTTGCGTCTGCCCAGCATGTTCCGGATATCTTCGCTGGCCAACGCCCTGACGAAACTCGTTCGCTGACCGAAGCAGAACACGAACACCACGACGAACTGGTGAGACGCGCCTTCGAAGATGGCGTTCTGCCCGTCATCGTCGAGTTTCGGACCCGGCTCGCACCCGAGGCCGCCTTGCCTGACGAGGCTGCGGTGCAGGTGCAGCGCACCCGGTTGGCAGCGGCGCAAGAGCGAGTGCTCCAGCGACTGGAAATGACGCTGGCGCTTCAGGCGCTGTTTGATGTCAAGCGATTCAACCTGTTTCCTGGCGTCTCCATGCACGCCGAGCCGGAGACCCTGGCCGATTTGCTCGACGACCCCTCCGTGCTGAGAGTGATTGAGGACAAGATCCTCCAGCCGCTCCTTTCGGAGAGCATCCCTTTGGTCGGCGGCGATGCGTCGGGCACCTTTGCGGGCCGAACGGGATTCGGGCAAGTCATTGCGGTGCTGGATACCGGTGTCGACAAATACCATCCCTTCCTGCAAGACAAGGTGGTCTCAGAAGCCTGCTACTCGAGCAACGTACCGGAATGGGGCGTGACTTCCCTGTGTCCGGATGGCGTGACCTCCTCGACGGCAGCCGATTCGGGGCTGAATTGCTCCCCCGGCATCACGGGGTGCGGGCACGGTACTCATGTTGCAGGCATCGCCGGCGGGAGCAATGCGTCCTTTTCGGGGGTTGCGCAGGATTCGAACTTGATTGCCATCCAGGTTTTCAGCGAGATACCGAGTCAATACTGTGGCGAAGGCGCCGTGGATCCTTGCGTGGGCGCTTATACATCCGACATCCTTGAGGGCCTCGAGAGGGTCTATGCGTTGCGAAGCACCCTCGATATCGCCTCCGCCAATCTCAGTCTGGGCGGTGGCGCCTACGATGCGACATGTGATGACGACCCGCTCAAGCCGGTGATCGACAACCTGCGGCTTGTGGGGATCGCCACAATCGCCGCCAGCGGCAACGACGGCTTTACCCAGCATCTTTCTTCACCCGCGTGCATCTCCAGCGCTGTCAGCGTCGGAAGCACCACCAAACAAGATGCGGTGTCCTCGTTCTCGAACTCGGCAGACATGCTTGATCTGCTTGCACCAGGTCAATCCATTCGCTCTTCCGTTCCGGGTGATACCTACGCGTACCTCAGCGGCACATCGATGGCTGCGCCGCATGTTGCCGGGGCATGGGCGGTCCTCAAGGAAGCGCGTCCAGACGCCACCGTAGAGGAGATACTCGACAGCCTCATCGCTACCGGCCAAATGGTGACGGACCCTCGCACAGGCGCGAACTCGCGCGTTAGACCGCGCATTGCAGTCGCAGACGCGCTTGCGGCGTTGGAACACGACGGAGACCCGACCCTGACCGTAACGCGTGACGGCAACGGCACCGTGACCAGCTCCCCCGCCGGCATCAACTGTGGCTCGATTTGTTCGGCAAGTTTCAGCGCAGGCAGCGAAGTTGCTCTAACCGCGACTTCAGCCAGCGGATGGGTCTTTGCCGGTTGGTCGGGGAACTGCAGCGGCTCCAGTGGCTGCTCGGTTTCGATGACGCAATCCAGATCGGTCGGTGCCACGTTTGTCCAGTCCGAACTTCTGAGCAACGCCAGCCCGCTTACGTCTCTTTCCGGTAGCGCGGATAGTGAAACCCGCTATCACATCGACGTTCCCGCTGATTCAACTGACCTAGTGGTCACAATTAGCGGCGGGACGGGCGACGCCGACCTTTACGTTCGCCATGGTGCCCTGCCTACCCTGTCGGTTTACGCTTGCAGGCCGTGGCTCAACGGCAATGAAGAGACCTGCACCTTCGCCAGTCCAGCCGCAGGGCGACATCACATCATGCTTCATGGTTTTGAAAGCTATTCAGGCGTGACGCTCAGCGCGAGTTACGATGCGCCGGTTGCCTGCCCGCACCAGGACGATCTCACGGTCGGCGGCACTATCTCCACGGAGGAGTCCTATAGCGCATGCCGGACGATAAGCACTGCGTCGAGTGGATTCACCATAACCGCTACCGGCGACGTGCAATTCAACGCGGGCGAGCGCATCACCCTGCGCCCCGGCTTCCGGATTCAGTCAGGGGGGCGTTTCAGTGCGCGTATCCAATAGCGCGTGGATACGTCATTGACCAAGCCCCGATCTGAATCCCCGCAGCGAACCGATGTGACCGCTGACACAACGCGAAACCCTGGCTACTCAAGGAGCACACAATGTCCAACGTCGATCATCCGCGCCTGACTGCAAGAGTTCTCGTTGGCGCAACATTTTTCTCGGCAGCCTTCATGGGCGTCTTCACGGACAAGCTGCCGGAGACCCTGTCAAACATGCTTGTGCCCCCCGCAAGCGCGACGGAAATGTTCGTGGAGCCGTCCGGGGTGGGGATCGGGGTTCAGGTGCCGGAACGCCTGCTCCACCTTCGAGGCAGCAATGCAGTGTTTCGCATGGATCGGCCGACTGATACAGCAGCCTTCCTCATTGTGCGCACCGATTCATCCGGGAATCCTCTCAAGAGCTACGTGATGGGAGTCAATGCTTCATCACCGGGCGTCGGTGAGCTCGTGATAAACGATCTGGGTGCTGAAGTAGGCGGGCCTGGAACGAGGCGCATGACGATTACAGATTCGGGAGAAGCGCACTTCTCAGGTACCGTGCGCGCCCCATCCTTCGTCAATACGAGCTCGGCCAGATTCAAGGAGGATGTGGAAACCATTCACGATGCCAGCGTGTTGCTTTCCGGCTTGCGCGGTGTCCGGTTTACGTGGGCCGACAACAACGATCGTGCCGTCGGACTGATTGCCGAAGAAGTCGCCAAGGTTGTTCCGGAAGTCGTAACCGTCGACGAATCCGGTCCTGTTGCGGTCAACTACGCTGCACTGGTCGCGGTGCTTGTCGAAGCCGTCAAGGAACAGCAACTGCAGATTGCTGAGCAGGGCGAGAAAATCGAAGCGCTCTCCGCATCCCTGGCCCAACAAGCTGCAGCCGATGCCGTTGATGACAGCGTGGCTTCAATCGAAAAACGTTTGGCGCAACTTGAGAATGAGCTGTCTCAAGTCCGCGGGGCCGCCGGGATCAAGCCTGCTTCTTTCCGCCTGCAGTAGCATTCGGCTGGAGTTTCAGGCTATCGGAATGCATTCGGCGTGCAGGCCAGTTCGCGGTGCAGATCGACGGACCGCACCTCACGTTCGCCAGCGGCGGGGAGGGTCTGACGTCATGGGGTCTGTTGCCGTAGCGCTCCTGATTCCAGTCGGTAGTGGCGTCCGAGTGTGGCAAGCGTTTCCGCACGGTGGGTGATGACGACCACGCTCATCTGCGGGCGTTGAGCGTGCAGCCCGGCGAACAAACGGGCTTCGGTGTCGCGGTCGAGACCGGAGGTCGCCTCGTCGAGCAGCAGCAGGTCGGGGCTGCGGTAGAGGGCGCGCGCGATTGCCAAGCGCTGGCGCTGGCCGCCGGAGAGGCTCAAACCGTCGGCGCCGGCGGGGCTGTCGATGCCATCGGGCAGGTCGCGGACGACCTCGTCCAGGCAGGCCAGTCGCAGGGCGTCGTCGATGCGCGGGCGATCCCCGTCATCGAAACCGAACACGACGTTGTCAGCGACGCTCGCGTCGAGCAGTGCGACGTGCTGCGGCACGTAGGCGATGCGCGGGGCGGCGGCTTTGTGTGCCGGCCAGGCGTGGCGCACCGTGCCGGAATCAGGCTGGCGGAGGCCGCACAGCAGTTCAAGCAGCGTGGACTTGCCTGCACCCGACGGACCGGTGATGGCGGTCCAGGATGGGTGCGGGAAGCTCGCCGAGACATGGTCGAGCAACGGCGCGCTATCTTGATCGTGCCCGAAGCTGACGTCGTCGAGCAGGAAGCATGGTGTGTCGCACGGTGTCGTCGGCACGCCGATGCGTTCGACCCGGTTGCGCTCGGCCTCGTCGAGTTCCTGCAGCACCAGCTCGATGTTCAAGGCGGATGCGCGGGCGTCGGCGCGGTTCTTTCCGAGGATCATCATCGCGGGCAGCAGCGTGCGCGCGACGACTGCATAGAAAACGAGGTGCGGCAGCAAATCGCCGATGGGGCGCCCAACGTACAGCCACAGTGTGACGACCGACAGCAGCACGGCCAGCGCGCCAAAGTCCATGACGATCCGCGGCAGCACCGGCAGGAAGCCAAGCACGCGGTTGGTGCCGGCCAGGTCATCGGTGGCATCGGCAACGTGCCGGAGAAACAGGCGTTCGGTGCCGTAGGCGCGGATTTCGCGGAACGAGGCGAAGGCTTCGGCCATGCCGGTGTTCCAGCGATGCAGCGCGTTCTCGCGGTCCTGGGCGGCTTTCTTCTGCGCGGCCGCAATGAGGTGCTGGGTGACCATGTTGACGAGCGAGAAACCCACGATCAGCGACAACGCGACCGTCGGGTTCTGCCAGATCATGAGCGCGGTGAGCAGCGCAATCACGAGCGCCGACGAGACGATCGTCATGACCTGCTGGCACGTGGCCGCGGCTTCCACTGCGGTGGATGCGCAGCGCCGATAGTAGTGCGCTCGGTTGCGCGAGTGAAAGGTCTTCCACCCCAGGTGCATGTAGGCCGAGAGCAGGCGCATGACGGTGCTGCGCTGGACGTCCTGCGCCAATCGTGTGGCACGCCAGGCCAGCCCGGCTTCGACGGCCAGCTTGAGGGTGATCATGCCGAACAGCAGCGCGGTCAGGAACGGAATCTCTCCGAGTCCGGTCGGTGCAGCGATGCGCGCCACGTGAGGGCTGCACTGGCCGCCCAGGCACTGCACGTAGGGAATCACCATGGCGGCGACCAGCATCTCGAGCAACGAAAAGAGACCGGCCCAGACGGCTACCAGCCAGAAGCGACGTTTCTGCCCGGCATCGAGGAAGCGGAAAGTGATTTGCGCCAGATGCCGGATGTCCCGCCATCCAGCGACGAACATTGAGATCGGCCAGCTCATCGAATTACGAGCCGCGCAACGGTCATGCTTGGGCCTCCAGGGGTCGGTGCAAGGGGATTCCAAGAGCGAGACGCTTCAAGAACACACCAAGTGCAAGCACGCTATGGCTGCACTAGACGTCGGTGCGACGGCCGCTCCGACGTTGGGCCGTCTCGATTCCGCCATGCGGTCGTTGTCGTTCAAAATTTCCCGAACTGCTACGCAGCTCGCCATGGTTCAAGATATACGCGGGTTCGCACCTGATGGCTACGGGCCGACGAGTGCTGTATACACCGCAGTGTGGCTTTTTGGGCAGGCGAGTGCGTTGCACTTGCCTTCGTGCTCGACGCGCGCAGCTAGTTCCGGTCTTGGTTGAGTGGATAGATCGATGCGAGCGCAGCGAAGGCCGACGAGATGCCGCGGGGCCCCAAGCAGGTATCATGCGCGAATTGCAGGCTGCCCTGCGGGGGGCGCCGCCCGATCGGAACCGGACGAACGATGAGTCTCGAATTATTCACCGCCACGCTCGGCATCGGGCTGGCCGTGCTGATCCTGTATATGCTGCGACGTGACTACATGCACACGTCGCACGGGCTGTTCTGGTTTGGTGTGGCATTGGCCGCCGGCATACTCGGGGCCTGGCCGCGGTTGATCGACCGCGTTGGAGACTGGTTCGGCATTTCCTATTCACCCGCCTTCCTGCTGCTCGCCGCGGTCATCGTGCTCACGCTCAAGGCCTTGCACATCGACAGCGAAAATACACGACTGGAACGTGACCTGCGCACGCTCAACCAGCGCATGGCGGTGCTTGAAGCCCGTCTGATCGAGGCCGAGGGCCGCACTGCGTCGGCCGCGTCGCCTGAAAGGGAAAAGGGGTAGCGTATGTTCCGGTTTTTCGCGGTGTTCATGGTGCTGCTCGTCGCGATGTTCGTCGCGGAACTCACGCCGCCCGTACAAAAGGCCGTGGTCGTGCCGTGGACCTCGACGCTGGCCGCCATCAGCGCCTGGCTGGTCGGCCTGATCGACCCGCAGGTGATCAGTTACGGCAAAATCCTGCAGCACGCGGGTACCGGCGTGGGCGTGTCCATCGAGGCCGGCTGCAACGGCATCGAAGCCTGCATCATCCTGACCGCTGGCGTGCTGGCCTATCCGGCGCCGTGGCGCATGAAGATCGCCGGCATTCTGATCGGCTTCGTGGCGATTCAGGCGGTGAACGTGCTGCGCGTGATCACGCTGTTCTATCTGGCGGACTGGAATCAGGAGTGGTTCGAGTTCGCCCACCTGTACCTGTGGCAGGTGCTGATCATGATCGACGTGCTGGTCGTGTGGCTGCTGTGGATTCGTTACGTTGCACGCAATACCAGTGAAATCGTGGAGTTCGACGGTGCAGCGCGGGCTTAGCGTCGTTGGGGGCTTCTTCGTGCGGGCCATCGTGTGGCTCGTGCCCTCGCTTGCCTTGTGGTTCTGGGCGCGGGACTGGCTGGTGGCGCCGGTCGCCTGGCTGGTCGAGCGCGTGATGCTGTTCTGGTTTTCGGTGTGGGTGTACGGCACGGAACTGGCCGGTACCGAGCAGACGCTGCTGACCACGGTGCAGGTGCCGCATCCCAGCGGGCGCGCGGCCGAACTGCTGGTCGACACCAACGTGCTGATGTACTGCTATGGCCTTCCGATGTTGCTGGCACTGCTGCTCGCGTCGCGCGCGCATGGTATCTGGTGGAAGCTCCCTGCCGGCGCGCTGGCGATGTGGCCGCTGCAGGCCTGGGGTGTGGTCTTCGACTTTCTCATTAAGGTCGGTGCCCATTACGCGCAGTTCTCGACACCGATCACGGGTTTCACGCCGTTTCAGGTCGACCTCTTCGGGGTCGCCTACCAGCTCGGCTACCTGGTGTTGCCCACGCTCGCGCCGGTGATGCTGTGGCTCCTCTTCGAGCGGCGCTTCATCGGCATGGTGATGTTCGACGCGGCGCTCGACGGCGCGACTCGCTCGCGCTAAGTCGTGAACTACCGCCCCGAGATCGACGGCCTGCGCGCGCTGGCGGTATTGCCGGTGATCGCCTTTCATGCCGGCGCGCCGGCGTTCGCGGGCGGTTTCGTTGGGGTGGACGTGTTCTTCGTGATCAGCGGCTATCTGATCACCTCGATTCTGCTCGAGGACCTGCGCGCGGGGCGTTTCTCCCTCGCGCACTTTTACGAGCGGCGCGCGCGGCGCATCCTGCCGGCACTGTTCGTGGTCGTGGCAGCGTGCATTCCGCTGGCTTGGGTGTGGCTGCTGCCGGGCGATATGGCGGATTTCTCCGCCAGCGTCGCGGCCGTGGCGCTGTTCGTGTCGAATTTCCTGTTCTGGGCGCAGAGCGGGTATTTCGAGACCGCCGCCGAGTACAGGCCGTTGCTCCACACCTGGAGCCTGGCGGTCGAGGAGCAGTTCTATGTGCTGTTCCCGTTGTTGTTGCTGGCCGCCTGGCGTGTGGCTCGTGGATACATGGGCTGGTTGCTGGCGGGGCTGGTGGTGGCCGGGTTGGCGCTGTCGCAATGGAGCGTGCGCGATGGGGCGGAGGCGGCCTTCTTCCTGATGCATGCGCGCGCGTGGGAGTTGCTGGTCGGCGCGCTGATCGCCTGGCACGTGCATGTGTTCGGGGCGCCGCGCGGCGATGCACGTCTGGCCTCGGCGGCTGGCTTCGCGGGGCTGGCGCTGATCGTGTGGTCGGTGTTTGCCTTGGATGCGCGCACGCCGTTTCCGGGCATCAATGCGCTCGCGCCGGTGTTGGGTACGGCGCTGGTCGTGATTTTCGCGCGCGAGGGCTCGCTCGTGGCCTCCGTGCTGGGTTGCCGAGCGCTGGTGGGCGTTGGCCTGATCAGTTATAGCGCCTATCTGTGGCACCAGCCTCTGTTCGCCTTCGCGCGCCACCGTAGCCTGGGGGAACCCGAGGCCTGGTTGATGGGCTTGCTGTCGGCGGCCAGCCTGGTGCTGGCATGGGCGAGCTGGCGCCTGGTCGAAACGCCCTTCCGACGCCGCGATCGTATTGGTCGCGCCACCGTGGTGCGCCTGGCGCTGGCCGGGTCGCTGTTTTTCGTGCTGTTCGGTGTGATCGGGCAACTGACCGGGGGCAGCTTCTGGCGTACGCACACGGTGGCCGAGCTGCAGCGCCTGGAGGCGCGCATCGACACCAACTTCGGGCTGCAGCGCGGTTGCTCGGCGCGCGACGGACACGATTCCGGCTGCCGCAGCTCGGACGCGCCCGACCTGATGCTGTGGGGCGATTCGTTCGCGATGCATCTGGCGCAGGGCCTGCAGGCGAGCTGGCCGGGGCGCGGTCTGGCGCAATTCACCTCGTCCGAGTGTGCCCCGATTCTCGGCCAGGCGCCGATCGATCGCGGCGCGGCCGAGGACGAAGCGCGCGAGTGCATGGCCCACAACGCCGGTGCGCTGGGCTGGCTCGCCGACAGCGGCGTGCGTCAC
>JACESY010000089.1 GCA_013911595.1 Azoarcus sp. | reverse complement strand
TTTGTTCAGCATTTCCCCTGGCCGACCATGGCCGCGACCTTCGCCCTTGCCACGTGCAACTTCCTGTAGCTGTCGATTCGGCGCTGGTGCCGGTCCAGCCCTTCCAGTTGCATGCTGGTCGGCGTCAGGCCGAAGAAGCGCACGCTGCCGTCCACCGAGCCCATCGCCGCATCCATCTTCTCGTCGCCGAACATGCGGCGGAAGTTGGCCTCGTAATCAGCCAGTTCCAGTTCGTCGTCCAGCACGACCTCCAGCACCACATTCAGGGCCTGATAGAACAGGCCGCGTTCGAGCGTGTTCTCGTTGTACTGCAGGAAGGCGCCCACCAGATCGTGGGCTTCTTCCAACCTTTGCAGGGCGAGGCAGATCAGCAGCTTCAGCTCCAGAATCGTCAACTGGCCCCACACCGTGTTCTCGTCGAAGTCGATGCCGATCAGCGTGATGATGTCGGTGTAATCATCCAGTTCGGCTTCTTCCAGGCGCTCCAGCAGGGCTTCCAGCGCCGCATCATTCAGGCGGTGCAGGTTCAGGATGTCTTCGCGGAACAGCAGTGCCTTGTTGGTGTTGTCCCAGCTCAGGTCTTCGATCGGATACACCTCGGAATACCCCGGCACCAGAATGCGGCAGGCCGTGGCGCCCAGCGTGTCGTACACCGCCACATACACTTCCTTGCCCAGCGCTTCGAGGATGCCGAACAGCGTGGCGGCCTCGTCGGTGTTGGAGTTCTCTCCGTGCCCGGAGAAATCCCACTCCACGAATTCGTAATCCGCCCGGGCACTGAAGAAGCGCCACGACACCACGCCGCTGGAATCGATGAAGTGCTCGACGAAATTGTTCGGCTCGGTCACCGCGTTGCTCTCGAAGGTGGGCTTGGGCAGGTCGTTCAGGCCCTCGAAACTGCGGCCCTGCAGCAGTTCGGTGAGGCTGCGCTCCAGCGCCACCTCCAGGCTCGGATGCGCGCCGAACGACGCAAACACGCCGCCCGTGCGCGGGTTCATCAGCGTCACGCACATCACCGGGTATTGCCCACCCAGCGACGCATCCTTGACCAGCACCGGAAAGCCCTGCTTCTCCAGCGCATCGATGCCGGCCTGAATGCCGGGGTATTTGGCCAGCACCTCGGGCGGCACATCCGGCAGCGCGACCTCCCCTTCCAGAATCTCGCGCTTCACCGCCCGCTCGAAGATCTCGGAGAGGCACTGCACCTGCGCCTCGGCCAGCGTGTTGCCGGCGCTCATGCCGTTGCTCAGATACAGGTTGTCGATCAGGTTGGTCGGGAAATACACCACCTCGCCGTCCGACTGGCGCACATACGGCAGCGCGCAGATGCCGCGCCCCACGTTACCGGAATTGGTGTCGACCAGATGCGATCCACGCAGCTCGCCGTCGGGATCAAAGATCGCCAGGCAGTGTTCGTCGAGGAGGCCCTCAGTTAGACAATCTCGCAGCGCATCGTCCGGGCCGGGCTGGAACCAGCGCTCCTCCGGATAATGCACAAACGCCGCGCTGGCGATGTCCTCGCCCCAGTACTGATCGTTGTAGAAGTGATTGCAGGCCAGCCGCTCGATGAACTCGCCCAGGGCCGAGGCCAACGCGCTCTCCTTGGTGGAGCCCTTGCCGTTGGTGTAACACATCGGCGAATGCGCATCGCGTACATGCAGCGACCACACGTTGGGCACGATGTTGCGCCACGAGGCGATCTCGATCTTCATGCCCAGATCGGCCAACACGCCCGACATGTTGGCGATGGTCTGCTCCAGCGGCAGATCCTTGCCCGCAATGTAGGTGCTCGCATCCGCATCGGGCTTCAAAGTCAGCAAGGCCTGCGCATCGGCGTCGAGGTTTTCCACCTCTTCGATCACGAAATCCGGCCCCACCTGCACCGCCCGCTTCACCGTGCAACGGTCGATCGATCGCAAGATGCCGGTGCGATCCTTGGCCGAAATATCCGCCGGCAACTCCACCTGAATCTTGATCGTCTGCTTGTAGCGGTTTTCCGGGTCGACGATGTTGTTCTGCGACAGGCGGATGTTCTCGGTGGGAATATCGCGCGCGTCGCAGTACAGCTTCACGAAGTACGCCGCGCACAGCGCCGATGAAGCCAGAAAGTAGTCGAACGGCCCCGGCGCCGAGCCGTCACCCTTGTAGCGGATGGGCTGGTCGGCGATGACCGTGAAGTCGTCGAACTTCGCTTCGAGGCGAAGCTTGTCGAGGAAGTTAACCTTGATTTCCATACGGGGGAGTCCGGAGAGGCGGGTGGAGCGAAGGGGGCCATTATCCGGGTTTTGAAGCGGGAGACAGGTACTTCTCGGTGGTATGCGACGACCGCGCGCCGCCGTAGGCCAGGCAGGTTTTCATGACCTCTTGATCGGGAAATCGACCTCAGCGCCACGGGAAGCGATGCGCTTCCCGTGGGCCGATCCGTGTCGATTCCGGCGCAGGCGTCTACTTGCGCTTAGACCCACTCACCCCGGCAAACGCCCGCTGCCGCATGCCCAGGCCAGCGAGCAGGATACCCATCAATGCCAAACTCAGAGGCCCCAGGACGGGAATCCCGACGATGACCGCGTCTGCGAACGACACGGTTTGCTCCACACTGACCGCAGCGCTGTCGTTTGCGATGAGCTGGGCGGAGCCCGGAGCATCCGGATCGTCGAGTGTAATCTCAAAGGTCCACATCGAATCCCCCGGCACACCGGAGGTGATGGTCAGAATGGCGTTCTCGGAGTCTGGCCCAAGCACCAGGCTTTGCAAGCCGTTGCAGTCGTCCTGAACCGTGCCCGATATCGTGCTGGCCGTCTGCGCAGTGATATTGATAACCGGCGGCAAGGCCGGGTTGCAGGTGCCAGTCAGGTTGATGGTTTGCTGGACGGCCGAACCGTTGCCATCGGTGGCCGTCAACACCGCCGTACCGGGGGCGAAAATGTCGTCCAACGTGACTTCGAAGTTCCAATGCGACTGGTTGGGCGTACCCGACACCAGGTTGAACGACACGTTGTTGCTGGAGCCGCCCTCCAGGACCACACTGACCAGCCCCTCGCAGAAGTCCTTGGCGACCGCGGTGGCGGTGTCGTCTGTCTGGCTGGTGATGGTGAAGGTCGGTGCCGGTACCTCGGAACAATCGGCGGGCACCGAAAACTCCGAAGTATTCCCGTTTTCGTCCGTGGCGGTCACGCTGATCCAGAGTTTCCCCGGGATCAGGTTCGAGGCGACCGGCAGATCGAAATCCACATGGCCGGCACCGTCGGTGGTGACCATGCCGCTACCCAGATAGACCTCACCCTCGCCGTTGCCGCTGGCATCCGTGGCCGTATTGGCATAGGCATCGATGCGGTAGTCCATATTCGCCATCGAGTCCAGCGAACCGACCACTGCCGTACCCCCCGAAATGAGCACCGGGAAGTTCTGCAACTGGTTGGGGTTGGTGTCGACGTCGCCCGCGTCGTTGGGTGTGACGCCGTCACCGCCCAGGTCGATACCCAGGCCGCTGTTGCTGTGGATGGAGTTGCCAACGATGTCGTTGCGCTCGGTACCGGCGCCGGTCAGCAGCACGCCCGGCCCGCTGTTGAAGGCAATGAGGTTGCCGCCACCGGGGGCGACGCTGCCGATGGTGTTCTGGTCGCTGGAGGTCTGCAACTCGATACCGGCGGTGCCATTGGCCAAGGCGCTGGTGCCGTCGATCTGCGTGCCGATGAAGTTACCGTGGAGGGTGTTTGCCCGCGTCAGGGGGCCCAGTCGCACGCCCGGGCCGGTGTTGCCGGAGATCAAATTGCCGGCATCCAGGCTGCCGGGGGTCGTGTTGACACCGCCGATGGTATTCAGCGTGCCCGATTGAATGGAGTCGTCCGGGTCGTCCTCGACGGAGATGCCCACGGCGTTGGGAATGGCCGATGTCCCGGCGGCATTCGTACCGATGAAATTGCCGCGGATGACGTTTGGCGGCTGAGCGCTCGAGGCGCCCTGGACCTTAATACCCGCCATGGTGTTGCCGGAGATCAGGTTGCCGACGTTCAACACGCCGGGGGTGGCGTTGACGCCACCAACGGTGTTTCCGTCCGAGGTACGCTCGCCGAAGTGTAAGCCGTTGGTCCCGTTGGGGAGCGCGACCGAGCCGGTCACGTCGGTGCCGATGTAGTTGCCGGTGATGATGTTGTCGTCACCACGAACGATGATTCCGTCGGTCGTGTTGCCTGAGATGATATTGCGCTCGCCCGGCGTGGTGCCGCCCACGGTATTGTTGGTCGGGGACGCGTCGATCCGCATGCCCTCGCCCAGGTTGGGCAGGGCCACCGTGCCGGTGACGTCCGTGCCGATGAAGTTGCCGATTACCCGGACACCCTGGCCGCTACTGGTGATGAAAATCCCGGTTTGATTGTTGCCCGAGATGATGTTGCGATCCGCCGCGGTGATGCCGCCGATGGTGTTGTTGTTGCCACCGTTCACCCGTACGCCCGCATCGGTGACGCTGCCGTCGCCGTTTGCGAAAGACGCCGTACCGGCAAGATCGACGCCCAGGTGGTTGCCGGCAATCACATTGCCCACGGTAATGTTCAGGAAAATTGCCCGATCGGTGAAGCCACCGATGACCAGGCCGCGAATTTCGCTGCCGCCGCCCGCACCGCCGATTTCAAACGCGGTAGAGATCGCGTTGCCGCCGTTGATCACGATCCCCGGCGTGGTTGCGGCGGCACCCAACTGTGTCGTGCCGTCGATGAACACCGGAACGCTGATCTGCGGCAGGCTGCTGCCAAAGTTGATGGTCTGGGCCGTACCGCCGCCCGCAATATTGAACTCGATGGTGTCGCGTATGAGACTGGTCGACTCGTCGATCTGGGCTTGTTCGGTGACGTCGAAGGACGCGAAGTTCAGTGTGCCGTTGGTGTACAGCACGGCCTCGCGCAACGTCAGCACCGAGTCACGAGCGTTGGTATCCCCTGTGGAATTGACCGTGAGCGTGGTCGCGAATGTGGCAGCCACTGGCGCAAAGACCAACATCGTGACAAGCAAAAAGCGTAGTGCGAACCTTAGCGAACGGCTGTTCGTCATGCGGTATTCCCCCAAATTTCGTGAATTCTTGTTGTTGTTGCATTGGACAGAACACGCATTAACCAGGCGCACTCAGGATCAACATTTTATACTTGGCATCATATCTCAAAGGTATAACTTATAGCCCTACCCCCGCCTCACGAGTCGAAACTTGTCGAGAGTATTTCCCTTGATTTCCATGCGGGTTTCGGACAAGCGGGTGGGGCAAAGGGACAATTTCCGGGTTTGCTTGCGCTGACCGTCGACCGTGCCGGTCTCTTGCATTTCAACATGTACAGAGACGCCGGGACGGATCGCCCGGCAATGAACGGCTCCACATCATCGGAAACTCAGAGTTCCGCGACCTCGATGTCCAGCCACGTTTTGCCGGCCACCTTCTCGACGATGATTCGCCCACCGTCGAGCCGATAGGTGAGCTGACAGTGCATTCTCGGGTTGGACAGCACGGCCGGGTTGAACACCACACAGCTCTCGCCAGACGCGTAGCGAACTGACGGGATCAACAGGCCTGGGTGGCCTTCGCGATGAATCCGCGCGCCGACCGACTGCGCATACGAATAATCGGTCTTGTGGGCGAGTTCCGGAAAGTCCGGGACGATCTTCCGAAAATCGAGCAGCGCAGCGTTGCACGCCACCGAATAGACCTTGCGCTCGCCGACGACCTGCTCCGACTCGTAGCCGGCGTCCGTCAGCAGGCCGTGAACCCAGTGGTAGGCCGTCTCATATACGCTTGTCTCGACCGAATCGCAGCCGTACCACGCGCCGAAGCTGCCGTCGGAGAAGCGGCTGACGCGCCAGTTGGTGAATGGCCAGCGAATCGCGTCAAACCACACCGCGTCCTCGAACGGACGATCGATCACCGGCGTATTTGACCGATATGGTGGTGGCTTGACCGCGTCCTCGACCTGCTGCGCGAGTAACCAGTGGGCGGGCTCATCGGTGAGGTCGTCGAACAGATCCTGGGACGCGCGCAGCGACACGATATTGCGCAGCACGTCACCCCGTACGTCGGCGAGCCCAAGGCGCGAGAACAACGGATCCACCACGCCCCCTAGACCCCGCGCGCGCGATCGAGATACGAGCGCACCATCAACAGCCCGGCAAAGCCCCACTCCTTGATCACATCCACCGGTGTCAGGTTGTCGAACGCCTTGTTCCGGGTCGACATCCAGCGATAGGCCAGGTCCCGGTTCTGCGGAAACAGCAGCCGCAGATTCTTGTGAATGCCCAGCAGAAGCCCGACACGCTCGAACTGGTCCCGACTCGTGCCGATGGGCTCGCCCTTGCGATAGCGCGCCAGCGCTGCCCGGTTGCTGGCGGCCACGCCCAGCAGCGCAGCCTGGTCCTCGGTGCTCAGCTTCCAGTGCTCGAGCAGCGTCATGACCATCTTCGCCAGCGCCCCACGATCCTCCGAGGCAGTCGTTTGCAGCTCCCGTACGGCACTCATCACGCACCCCCACAGGTACCCGGGTCAGGGTTTGATCATAGCCCACTGTTTCTTACGAAACAACTTTTGATCTTATAGAAACAAAAACCATCTCTGCCAGGTTACGCGAGAAGGCTGTTCGAGGCGCTCTTCCAGACCCTGGATGCGCGCTTCCGATCGCGGTATAAGTTCCAGACCCGATACCGCGTCGCATGTGGCGCCCTCGGACCTGGGCTCGCAGGTTTATATGCTGCTACGTTTGGGCGCCCTTCTGGCGCTGGCTTATTCCGTGATTGCGCTGCTGATGTGGCTGTTCCAGGAGCGTCTGTTGTACGTCCCGGACATGGCCCGCGCGCATGTCGCCACGCCGTCCGATATCGGGCTGGACTGGCAGCCGGTGGAGTTAACCACGGCTGACGACCTCACGCTCGATTCCTGGTGGCTGCCAGCGGAAGACTCCCGCGCGGCACTCCTGTTCCTGCATGGCAACGCCGGCAATATTTCCCACCGCCTGGCATCCCTCGAACAACTCAACCGGCTCGGTCTGTCGGTGCTGATTCTCGATTATCGCGGCTACGGCAGAAGCGAAGGGAAGCCCTCGGAAGCCGGTACGGCGCTGGATGCCGACGCCGGCTGGCGCTGGCTGAAGGACGAATCCGGTCACCACCCGCACAAGCTGGTGATCTTCGGCCGCTCCCTGGGCGCAGCCGTGGCCGCCGAACTCGCCAGCCGCACCAATCCGGCGGCAGTGATTCTGGAATCACCATTTCGCTCCGTGCCCGATATGGGGCAGCAACTCTACCCCTGGCTGCCGGTGCGCGCATTGGCGCGACTGCATTACCCGACCATCGAATACGTGACGCAACGCAGTGCACCACTGCTGATCATCCACAGCGAGGACGACGAAATCATCCCCTTCGCCGAAGGGCGGGCGGTGTACGAGGCTGCGACATCGCCGAAAGAACTGCTGGTGATTCAGGGCGGCCACAACACCGGGTTTCTGGACAGCGAGGCGACCTATCTGCGCGGCATCGATGACTTTCTGAATGGCGCGGGCCTGACGCGGGAAAGCCCGGGAAGATCACGACAGGCTCACGTCACCCTGAGCGTGTCGAGCCTCGCAGGTGCCGGCGGCTGAATCCCGCCGTGCGTCGCGACAGCACGATTCAGCCCAGCCCACGCAGGGCCAACCACAATGCCCTTGAATGCGCGCCATCCTCGGCGACGCAATGACGGATTGCACATGAAAACTCTGATTCTCGGCGCCGGCGGCATTGGCGGTTACTTTGGCGCACGCCTGATCCAGTCCGGCGCGGCAGCCGACTTTCTCGTGCGCCCGGCGCGTGCCGAAGTGCTGCGCCACAACGGTCTGGTGCTCAAGAGTCCGCTCGGCGATGCCCACTGCCCGGTCAACGCCGTCACCTCGATTGCTGCGACGCCCGACACCTACGGCCTCGTCCTGCTCTCGTGCAAGGCCTACGACCTGGACGCCGCGATGGACGCCATCGCCCCCGCCGTCGAGGGCGGTGCAATGGTGCTGCCGCTGCTCAACGGCCTGGCTCATCTGGACCAGCTCGATGCACGCTTCGGCCGCCCGGCCGTGCTCGGCGGCGTTGCGCACATCTCCACGACGCTCGCGCCCGACGGCACCATCCACCACCTCAACACCCTGCACCGCATCTTTGCCGGCGCCCGTGATTCCACCACGGCGGATCAGGCCCACGCACGTCTGCAGGTGCTTGCCGACTGCGGCGTTGCCTTCACCGAATCGCCCGACATCGAAGCTCGCATGTGGGACAAGTGGATCTTTCTCGCCACGCTCGCAGCAGCCACCAGCGCGCTGCGCGCCAGCATCGGCACCATCCTCGAAACCGCGCACGGCAAAGCCACGGTGCTTGGCCTGCTGGACGAATGCCTCGCCGTCGCGGCCACCAGCGGCCACCAGCCCGAACCCGCCCAGCTCACCACCTACCGCGACGCGCTCACCGAAGCTGGCTCCCCTCTCAAGGCTTCGATGCTGCGCGATATCGAGGGCGGCGGGCGCACCGAGGGCGAGCATGTCATCGGCGAGCTCGTGAAGCGCGCAACGGCGGAAGATGTGGACGTGCCGCTGCTACGCTTTGCGCTGACGCATCTGCAATCGTATGAACAGCAGCGGCAGCGGGCATGAAGGGCGCCGTCCTCAACAGGCCATGCCGTCATGGTGCTGCTCGCGCAGTTCCCGTGTGATCCAGTCGATGAACGCGCGCGTGCGGGCAGGCAGCAGACGTGCATGCGGATACACCACATGCACCGGCATCGGCGGCAGTTCGAACTCTTCGAGCAGCACGCGCAGTTCGCCGCGCGCCAGCGCATCGGCCACCTGATACGAGATGAACATGCCCGGCCCCTGGCCGGCCACGCAGGCGTCGACGGCCGGGGCGATCTGGTTGAATTCGAGCCGGCCGGACACCGGCACCGAAAACGTCTCGCCGCCCTCGGTGAAATGCCACCACGACGCCGTACTGCGCGTGAAGCACACGCAGGAATGGGCCAGCAGATCGCGCGGATGCGTGGGCACGCCGTGGCGGCGCAGCCAGTCGGGTGACGCGACCACCACACGGCGCAGGCTGCCCACCGCCCGCGCCACCAGCGACTGGTCTTCCAGTTCGCCGAGGCGCACGCCGACATCAATGTGCTCGTCGAGCAGGTTCACGACCCGGTCGTGCAGTTGCAGACTGACCCGCATCTTTTCGTACTGCTGCACGAAACGCGTGACCGCCGGCGCCACGTGCAAGGTGCCGAACATCACCGGCGCGGTCACGGTGATCAAACCGCTCGGCTCGACCGCACCGCTCACGAGCAGGGTTTCCACATCCGCGATATCGGCCAGGATGCGCCGGCCGTTTTCCACGTACTGCCGGCCCTCGTCGGTCATCGACAGGCGGCGCGTCGTGCGGTTGAACAACCGCACGCCCAGTTGCGCCTCCAGTGCCGCCAGCGTGCGCACCACGGCGGGCAGCGACAGGTCCAGGCGTTCGGCGGCCGCGGTGAGGCTGCCACCGTCGGCAATCGCCACCGCAATCTGCATGGCCTTGAGCTTGTCCATCCCGGCCCCCGCGATTCATCCATCAAACGCAACAGTCTAGTGATTTTCGATCATTTATTTACACCATCGATTCGAAAAGAATGGGGCCACCTCAACCAGGGAGCACACCATGACCACCTCGACCCCGGCCCCGAACCACCCCGCACCGTCGCTCACGCTGCACGGCTTTCCGCTGTCGGGGCACGCGCACCGCGTGGAGCTGTTCCTGTCTCTGCTCGGCTTGCCCTTCGAGCGCGTTGATGTCGACCTCGCCGGCGGCGCGCACAAGCGCCCCGAATTTCTCGCGATGAATGCCTTCGCCCAGGTGCCGGTGCTGCAGGACGGCCCGCTCACCATCGCCGATTCGAACGCGATCCTGGTCTACCTCGCGCGCAAGTACGGCGCCGGCCACGCGACCGACTGGCTGCCCGAGGCGCCGCATGCCATGGCGCAGGTGCAGCGCTGGCTGTCGATCGCGGCTGGATTGCTCGCATTCGGCCCGGCGCGTGCGCGCCTCAAGGTGGTCTTCAACGCCGACGTGGATGCCGACGATGCCCGACGTCGCGCAACGCAATTGCTGACGGCGATGGACGGCGAACTGGCCCGCCAACCGTGGCTTGCGGGCGACGCGCCGACGCTCGCGGACATCGCCAACTACAGCTATGTCGCCCATGCGCCGGACGGACACGTGTCACTCGCCCCGTATCCGAACGTGCGCACATGGCTGGCGCGCGTCGAGGCGCTGCCGGGCTTCGTGCCGATGCGCAGCGGGGCCTGAGGCGAACACCATGCCGACAAAAACGGACTTCCCTTCATCCACCCACCTCGCCCGCGGCTTTCATGCCGGCGAAGTCGCGGTGCAGACCCGTACGGGCGCGGCGGCCAAAATGGCCGAGCTTGGTTCGCGGCTCATTCGCGACCACATGCCCGACCAGCACCGCGACCTCTTCGCGCAACTGCCGTTCGTGCTTGCCGGCGGTCTGGACGCGACCCGCCAGCCCTGGGCGACGCTGCTCGCCGGCCCACCCGGCTTCATCGACACACCGGACGCACAGACCCTGCGCATCGCCGCCCCGCCGGCCGCGCCCGATGCGCTGGCCGGTGCATTCACAAGCGGGATGCCGGTCGGCCTGCTCGGCATCCAACCCCATACCCGTCGCCGCAACCGCGTAAACGGCATCGTCACACAGTCGGACGAATCGGGCTTCGCCATCCGGGTGATGGAGAGCTTCGGCAACTGCCCCAAATACATCCAGGCACGCGAGGCGCACTACGCAGGCCCGCCCGAGCAGCCCGGGCGCGTCATCGAGACTTCACAGCTCGATACCGAGACCCGGCGCATCGTGACTCGCGCGGATACGTTCTTCATCGCCACCGCCCACCCCGACGCCGGCACCGACGCTCCCATCGCCTATGGCGTGGACGTCTCGCACCGCGGCGGCAAGCCCGGCTTCGTCCGCATCTCGGAAACCCAAGGCGCCGACCAGCTGACCATCCCGGATTTCACCGGAAATTCGTTCTTCAACACGCTCGGCAACATCGCACTCAATCCGCGGGTCGGCCTGCTGTTCGTGGATTTCGACGGCGGGCAACTCGTGCAGATCGCGGGCGCCGCCACCATCGACCACGACAGCCCGGAGCGCGCGCATTACGCCGGGGCATTGCGTCTGTTGCATGTGCGGATTGATGTCGTGCGCCGACTCACTGGCGTGATGGCGTTGCGCTGGGGGCGGGAAGCGGAGTTGTCGCCGCATCTGGTGGCGACGGGGGAATGGACGGCGTAGTTCGTGCAAGGCGCGGACTACGCTTGGACCGACGTCCCCCCGTCTTCAGTAGCACTCGGCTTTGGAGTCCGGGGTTAATGTAACGGCTTTCCCTGCCAGTTGCCTGGCATAAGCTGCGGGCGTCAGCCCGCCCAACGACTTCTTGGGTCTTTCCTCGTTGTACTCGAGCCGCCACGCCTCGATCACGACCTTGGCGTGCGACAGGCTGGTGAACCAGTGCTCATTGAGGCATTCGTCTCGCAGCCGGCCGTTGAACGATTCGATGTACGCGTTCTGGTTCGGCTTGCCCGGCTCGATCAGGAACAGCTTGACGCCCCTCTGGTGTGCCCACGTGAGCATCGCCCGACCGCAGAACTCCTTGCCATTGTCCGTGCGGATCGCCTTCGGTAGTCCGCGCTGCAAGGCCAGTCGATCAAGGATGCGCGTCAGCGCATGACCGCTCATCGCCCGCTCCGGCACGACGGCCACCGCCTCATGCGTGGCGTCATCGACCACCGTCAGGCTCTTGATCACCCGACCTTCCGCGGTGCGGTCGAACACGAAATCCATCGACCAGACCTGATTGGCCGCGTGAGGACGCCCGAGCGGTTGTCGATCCGCCACGGGCACCTTCTTTCGCTTGCGCCGGCGCACCTGCAGCTTGGCTTCGGCGTACAGCCTCTCGACCCGTTTGTGATTGACCCTCTCACCAGCTTGGCGAAGCTTCAGGTAGATCATTCCCGAGCCGTAGCGTCGATGGCGTTGCGCCAGCGTCACGATCTGCTCACGCAACGCCGCGTTTCGATCCGGTCCCGGCCGATAGCGGTACGCGCTCGCGCTCATGCCGATCACTCGTAGGGCACGACGCTCGCTCAGACCACATCCCGTCATGTGG
>JACESY010000088.1 GCA_013911595.1 Azoarcus sp. | reverse complement strand
GTGGTATCCACGCTCTACGAAGCGCTGCCCGACGGCCGCACCCCCGACATGACCCTACTGCTCGCCGAAATCGCCCGCACACGGCCGTTGTCCGTCGTCATGGCCGAACGCATCGCCGATCTGCGCTCGTGGGCGGCGGAACGCTGCGTGATGGCGGATTAGGGCCTTAGTCCCGCAGCATCGCGGTCGCGAGGAACGGTCATCGCCCTGGCCATGACATGCCCGACCAGCAACACCGCGAGACCGGCGAGGATGCCGGGCATGCCCTCGTAGACTGCCTCGTGCCATTCCGCGAGACGCCAGCCGAGCGCGACCAGGAAGCCGACGATGACGGCGGCGATGCTCAGGGCACGGCCGGGGCGCAGGCCCATGCACAGCACGAGCAGCAGCGGGCCGAACGCGCTGGCCAGGCCCGACCAGGCCATGATCACGAGGCTGAACACGCTCTGGTTGTTGAGCAGCGCGAAGCCCAGCGCCACCGCCGTAATCAGCAGGGTGCTCGCCTTGAGCAACGCGGTTCGTTCAATCGGACGCGGCGACAGGTCGTGCGTGATCGTTGCCGAGCAGCTGAGCACCAGCGAATCGGCCGTGGACATGGTGGCGGCGAATACGCCGGCGAGGACCAGGCCCACCAGCACCGGAGGCAGCAGCTCCATCGCCATCGTGGGCAGCGCCAGTTCGGCGTCGAAGTTGGCGGTGTCAGCCAGATATACGCGTGAGAGCAGACCCACGCCGGTGGCTGCGGCGTAGAACAGCGTGAACCACAGGTAGTACCAGCCGCGCGCGGCTCGCATCCGGCGATTGTCGTCGAGGGTCATGAAGCGCACCATCACGTGCGGCTGACCGATGACGGACAGGCCGGCAAACAGCCAGCCGACGGCAAAGAGCACCGCGCCGGTCGCGCCGGGAATGGCCGCGTCGTCCGGGAACCAGTGGGTAAAGCCGTCGATCGCACGCATTTCCGTCAGCGCACCGTCAATACCGCCCAGCGACATGGTCGCAACCACCAGCAATACGCTCATCGCGACGATCATCACCATGGACTGCGCCGCGTCGGTCCAGATCGAGGCGCGGATGCCGCCGGCCAGGCAGTACAGGACGACGATGATCGCCCCCATCACCGCGCCCGCCCACAACGGCCAGTCGAACAGCACGTGCAACGCCTTGCTGCCGGCCACCAGTTGCGCGCTCGCGTAGGTCAGCAGGAATACCAGCGAAATCAGCCCGATCAGGCGTTGCAGCGCACCCCCCGGCTGGCCTGCCCAGTGACTGAGCACACCCGCGTAGCTGACTTCGCCGGTGCGTTCGGTGGCTTCGCGCAGGCGGCGATGCACGTACAACGAGGCGAGAAAATCGCCCAGGATCCAGCCGAACATCAGCCAGAAGGCGGAGAAACCGGCG
The DNA here is from genome assembly GCA_013911595.1 of Azoarcus sp. Lineage (GTDB taxonomy): Bacteria > Pseudomonadota > Gammaproteobacteria > Burkholderiales > Rhodocyclaceae > Pseudazoarcus. The sequence goes on along the minus strand of JACESY010000088.1, from coordinate 10,829 downwards.
ACATAGGTGTACCCGATGACGCCGATGAACATGTAGCCGCTGTTGTTGGTGGCCACCGCCGACAGGCCCACGAGCCACGGTTTGATGCTGGCGCTGGCGAGGTAGTAGTCGCGCTTGGTGCCGCGGCTGAGCAGAAACGACGACACGCCGATCAGCGTGAAACCAAGCAGAAAGACGATGAACGAAATGATCATGACGGCGTGCCCTCCGTGCGTTGCTCCGCAACAGACCGGTCCCGCTTGCATTCGACGCACCTGAACATGCGACCACGATCGAGCTGGGAACATTCCGGCGGATCGCTTCGCCAATGCAGACGGCTGCTCTCAAGGCGCCATGCAGGGTCAAGGGTATCCTGTGCGAATGAACGAGGCGAGGGAGAAGCGTGGACACCCTGAGCGCAAGCATCGCACTGTTCGTCGGAGCCGCCGTCATCATCGCCCTGGCCGGCAGCCACATGTCACGCCTTGCCGACCGGCTGGCAGACTGCACCGGGCTGGGCGAGGCCCTGTTCGGGGGGATCATTCTCGCTGCGGCGACCTCGCTGCCTGACCTGGCCGCGAGCGTCACCGCGGCCGTGCAGGATCGCCCGGCGCTGGCGACGAGCAACATCATGGGCAGCATGGCGGCGAACATCGCCTTTCTGGCGGTTGGCGACATGCTCTATCGACGCGCGAACCTGGAACACGCGGCGGCCTCCCCCGCCAACCTGAGCCTGTCCGCACTCTCGATCGCCTTGATCACGCTGCCCGTGATGGCAATGATCGGTCCGCCCATCGAGGTATGGATCGTCCATCCCGCAACCTTTGCGATCCTGCTGGCCTATCCGTACGGCTACCACCTGGTGCGCCTGGCACACACCAAGCCGATGTGGGAAGCGGTGCATACAGCACAGACCGTCGAGGACGTTCCCGCAGCCGACGCGAACGCCGCGAACCCCACGACCTTGTGGATGGGCTTCGCGTTTCTCGCCCTCGTGGTTTCGGTCGCGGCCTGGGTCATCATGACTGCCGCAGGCACGATCGCCGATCACACGGCGCTGAGCGATTCGGTCGTTGGCGCGCTGCTCACCGGTGTGTTCACCTCCCTGCCCGAGCTGGTCACGACCATCGCCGCCATTCGCGCCGGCGCGCTGACGCTGGCCTTCGGCAACATCGTCGGGACGAACTGCTTCAACGTCGTGGTGATCGCCTTCGCCGATCTGGCCTACGTCGAAGGCTCGATCTACCAGGCGGTCACGACTTCCGAGGTGCTGTGGGGGCTGCTCTCGATCCTGATGATGTCCATCCTGCTGCTCGGCCTGGTGCGGCGGCAGCGCTACGGCATCGGGCGAATCGGCTTCGAGAGTGCGCTGGTCCTGCTGCTTTGGCTGGCAGCGGCCGCAGCTTCCCTGGCGGTCCTGTGAAGTACGGCCGGAAACTCAGGACTTCGGTACGGAGCGAGTGAACGAGAACAGGGGCGCGAAGCCCCTGTTCTCGGACGGCCGGTAAAGTGCGAACGACTTTGCCGGCTTGATGCTGGAGCGGGAAACGAGGCTCGAACTCGCGACCTCAACCTTGGCAAGGTTGCGCTCTACCAACTGAGCTATTCCCGCATTGTCTGGAGGCGCGACTCGGAATCGAACCGGGGTACACGGCTTTGCAGGCCGCTGCATAACCACTCTGCCATCGCGCCAGATTTGCCGTTTTCCCGACGTCTCGCGACCGGGGCGAAGCTCCCTGGAGAGCACCGCAAAAACTGTGGAGCGGGAAACGAGGCTCGAACTCGCGACCTCAACCTTGGCAAGGTTGCGCTCTACCAACTGAGCTATTCCCGCTCGGAAAGACGGCCATTATAGTGGGCGTCTTTCCGGTGTCAAGCGCGCGATCACACAAGCACACCTGCGACGCGCGTGCCGATGCGCTACGCTTGGCGTCTTCCACTTCGCAATTCGATCGTGACCGATTCCGACGACTCTTCCAATGCCGAGCGCCCCGCTCCACGGTCGCTCACGGAGCTGTTCGTGACCTTCACGCTGCTCGCGCTGCAGGGCTTCGGCGGCGTGCTGGCGGTGGCGCACCGCACGCTGGTCGATCACAAGCGCTGGCTCTCGCGCGAGGAGTTCGTCGAACTGCTTTCGCTGTCGCAACTGTTGCCCGGAGCGAACATCGTCAACATGTCGCTGATCGTCGGCGATCGTAGCTTCGGCTGGCGCGGTGCGCTGGCGGCGCTGTCCGGCATGATGCTCGTGCCGCTGGTCGTCATGCTGTCGCTGGTCGCTGTCTACAACCAGTTTGCCGACCAGAGTGCAGTGGCCGGGGCGCTGCGCGGCATGGCAGCGGTGGCCGCCGGGCTGACCATCGGCATGGGGCTGCGGCTCGCCGCATCGCTGCGCGGCAACCCGCTGGGTTGGGCACTGGCGGCCGCGCTGGGGCTGGCGACTTTCGTGCTGATCGCCATCATCCGCGCGCCACTGGTTTGGGTGGTGCCCGGCCTTGGCCTGATCGGGTGGGCACTGGCGCGCTGGCGACTGGCGCGACGGGAGGACGCATGAACGCCCTGAGTCCGGCCGATGTTCTGGATCTTTTCGTCCGCTTCCTGATGCTCTCGCTGCTGTCAGTGGGAGGCGCGATCTCGACCGCACCGGAGATGCACCGCTTCCTGGTCGAGCAACACGGCTGGCTGGACGACGCCGGCTTCACGACGTCGATCGCGATCGCGCAGGCCGCGCCCGGCCCCAATCTGCTGTTCGTCGCGGTACTGGGCTACCAGGTGTTCGGCCTGACCGGCGCGGCCGCGGCGTTGATCGGCATGCTGCTGCCCTCGACCCTGGTCACGCTGGCGATCAGCCGCTGGGGCCACGCGCGACGGGATACGCCGGGCGTGCGCGCCTTCGTGCACGGGCTCGCACCGATGACCATCAGCCTGCTGATGGCCGCCGGTACGGTGGTGGCGATGCCGCTGGTGCAGGCGCCCGAACACCGCATCGGCGCGCTGGTACTGATCGTCGCAACCGTGCTCGCGATGCTGCTGTGGCAGGTGTCGCCGATCTGGCTGATCGCGGCCGGCGCGCTCGTTGGCGCGCTCGGGCTGGTGTAAGCAGCTGCAATCAGCACGGACAGTGCGCCGCCCACGGGCTTAGAATCGCCCCGTCCCTTCTTCGGAGCCACCGATGAAATTCGCTCATCTCATCCCCGCCGCGCTGCTGCTAGCGCTGGCCGCATGCAGCAAGGTCACGGTCGAGAACTACGACAAGCTGCGCGCCGGCCAGAGCTACGACGAAGTGCAGCAACTGCTGGGCAAGCCAAGCGAGTGCGACGACCTGCTCAGCGCGCGTAGCTGCGTGTGGCGCAGCGGCAAGGCCAGCGTGAACGTGAGCTTCGTCGGCGGGCAGGTGATCTTGTTCACCGCCCAGGGACTGCGCTGAAAGCTCCCGCCCGTCTACGCTGTGCGAGCACGACACACCCGACCCGTTTCATGACCTGAACCCAAACCCAGAGGAGAAGCCGCATGCCGACGTTCCGCGTTGAACTGTTCGAGGGCCGCACGCCCGAGAAGAAGAAGGAGCTGATGGAAGCGATCACCCGTGAATCCTGCCGCGTACTGGACTGCGGCCCGGATTCGGTGGACGTGATCATCTACGACATCCCCAAGCATGACTGGGCCACGGCCGGCAAACCTTGGTCGGAAGCGGACTGAGGGGCGTTTCGACGCAGGTCTCGCGGCCCGTCCTCGCGCGGGCCGTTGTCAATTTTGCGGTGCGCTTTGCGCAGCATCGTCCTCACCATCGGGGATCACCGCATCGGCGACCGCGCCCACGGTCTTGGCCGTGACCTTCACGCCGGTCGCCACCACCGTGACCGCGGCATCGGCCACCGCCACGGCGGCGGAACACCCCGTCAGCGCGCAGGCGCAACTCGCAGCAGCGAGCAAGCTCCGCAACATCATTGATGACCTCGTTGGAAGAGCGTCGATGGTAGCGCCGAACGCGACCGCGAGCGGCGCGGGCCGGTAGAATTTGCCACGTGCACGATCGACCCACGCCATGACGCCTCACCCTGAAAGCCCCGCCACACTGGCCGCACGCTCGCTGTTCGAGCCGATCGCGCCCTGGCTCGAACGCTTCCCCGGCTCCCGACTGCCCGACGCGAGCGCACTCACCGCGCTGCTGCGTGAGGTCGCACCGCACGCGAGGACCGCCTCGGGCCAGCCGTTGCGCTTCGAGCACACGGGCGTCGTAGATGGATATGAGGCCCGGATCGACGCCAGTGGCGTCGTTCCCACCCGTCGCGACGACTGGCACGATTTCTTCAATGCGCTCTCGTGGTGTGCGTGGCCTGCGGCCAAGGCCGCGCTCAACGCCGCCCACACGGACGAGATCGCGGCACGCCGCGCGGCCGGCCTGGCCGGCCGGGGCCGGCGCCGCGACGCGCTGACGCAGTTCGACGAGTGCGGCATGGTGGTCGTCTCCTGCGACCCGTGTGTTCCGACGTTGCTCGCCTCCCATGCATGGGAGGCGGTGTTCGTCACACGCCGCGCAGCCCTGCCACCGACAACGCGCTTCTTCGTGGTCGGCCACGCGAGCTGGGAAGCGCTTCGCAGCCCCTTCGTCGGTCTGTGCGCAAAGGCCGTGCACCGCGTGGTGAGCGAGGACTGGCTCGCGCAGGACGAAACCGCGCAACGGCAGGAACTCGACTGCTGGCTTGCCTGCTTGATCGCGGACAGGCACGCACTTGCCACACCCCGCTCGCTGCGCCCACTACCACTATGCGGCATCCCGGGTGTCACGCCCGAGAACGAATCACCGGCCTATTACCGTGACACTCGCCAGTTCCGCCCGCGCCGCGCGACCTGAGTTGACGCGCTATCATCACGGCCACGATCCGACCGCGAACTGCAGCGATGAACGACTTCCGCATCGACCGACTCGCCGCACTGCTGGCCGAGAACTGGCCGGCCGCCGCGCTCGTGGGCACCGGCTGGCTGGCATTGATGATTTACACGCTCCTGCGCGGCGGCGCTCGCTGGCGACCAACGCGCCCGCTGGCAGTGCTCGCGGCCATCGTTTCGGCCGTTTCGGCGCTGTTCATCGTACCGATGCTCGCCGACCTGCCATTCGGCGCGTTCGCGCAGCGAGGACGCTGGCTTGCGCTGTTCGCAATCGCGACCGCATCCGGCGCGATTGCCTTTGCCTTCGCGTGGCCGGCAGCCGCCACGACCTTCCGTCGCCGTGACTGACACGATGGTAGCCACGCGGTGCCTGCCGATTAGTCACACGGCATATTGCAACATGCTGAAACAAATCGGGGGCCGACTTCAGGGCACGGAACTCCGAAAATGCGGACCGACTGCCAGACCGGTACGTGGCGCTTGGGCACACACTGCCGCCCGGCGCGCAAGCGCGCCGCACCCCCGCCCCTGATCATCCGGCGACGCCTGCCGCGTCGTTGCACCCGGGCCGCATGCCCGCATGGAATCCGCAACCGATGTCAAAAACATGGCGACTGACACTTCCCGTTTCATTGATCATCCTGTTGTTTTTCTCCGCCTGCGCAACGCCGCCTGAAGGTCCATCGCAGGGCGAGGCACGCATCGTCGAGCGCATCGACCGGATGGAGGGCGCGCTGCTCGAGCACTGCGGTTTCGACGACGTGCGCAGCCGCGCGGGCCTGGCCGCCATCGGGGAACTGCGCAACAGCGTGCAGACGCTGCATGAACAGGTCACTACGCAGGTGGAAAGCCCCGAGCGTGTTGACTGCCCCGGCCCGCTTACGACCGACGCCGCCGACCAGAAGCTCGTGCTCGGACGCGCCGAATGGGTCGGCCTGCCGACGCTGGGCTCCTACTTCAAGGCGCGTCTGGACACGGGCGCCAACACCTCATCGTTGTCAGCCGAGGAAATCACGCCATTCGAGCGTGACGGCGAGGACTGGGTGCGGTTTCGCCTGGCGCTGGGCGAGGACGATGCGGTGGTCGCCGGGGTGCGCGACCTCGAGATCGAAGCCAAGGTCGTGCGTCGTGTGCGCATCCTGCAAGCCTCGGGCACGGATAGCCGCCCGGTCATTGCACTGCCGATGACGCTCGGCACGCTCGAGCAGAACGTCGAGTTCACCCTCAACGACCGCGCTCACCTGAGCTATCCCGTGCTGCTGGGACGCCGGTTCATGATGGATCAGGCGGTCATCGACGTAAGCCGCAGCTACACGCTTGCACGGCCGGAGTTCCCGGGCGGAGAGACGGCCGATGAAGCCGCCGACGACCAGGACGACAACGACCTGCTCGAGCCCTGATCGATGTCGCGCCTGCCCTTCTACCTGATCGTCGGCCTGCTGCTCATTGCGGGGGTCACGCTCAGTGTGCACCGCCATGTGGAATACGAGGTGCCCTGGGCTCCCGGCGAGCAACGCCAGGTATGGGAGGTAGAGGCACAGGTCAATCTGCGCGCGCAGGGCGAACCGGTACGCGTCGATCTGGCACTGCCTTCCGATCAGCCCGGTTTTCGCCTGCTCAACGAGCACACCGCATCGGCCGGTTATGGCCTGAGCTTCAATGATGCGCCCGCCGCACGGCGCGCGCGCTGGGCCATCCGTTCGGCCGAGGGGCCACAACAGCTCTATTACACGGTGCAATTCCTCGTCGCGCCGGCCGAGCGCGGCGTGGACGTGCCACCGCCCGAGGTGCAATCCGAGATCCTGTGGCAAAGCCCCTATGACATCGCCGCACGCACCGTCATCGACCGCGCCTGGCAGCGTTCGGCCGACGCCTTCAGCTTCGCGCGCGAACTGGTGCACGACATCTCGGGCGAAGGTCAGGGAGAGAACTCGCGCCTGCTGCTGACCCGGCACCCCGAGACCACGCTGATCGTGCGCCTGCTCAATCAGGCGGGCATCGCCGCGCGCGAGGTCCATGGTCTGCTACTCGACGACGGACGTCGCCGTCAGACGCTGACGACCTGGGTCGAGGTCTTCGACGGTGACGCTTCGATCCTGATCGAGCCGATCTCCGGCACCGAAGGCAAGCCGGAGAACCTGCTGCTGTGGCAGCGCGCGGCCGGGCCGGTGCTTGAGGTGCAGGGCGGCACGAACTCACAGGTCAGCTTCTCGATGCTGCGCCACAGCCAGCCGGCCAGCGCCGCGTTGCGCAGCCAGGCGGGTGATTCGACGCTGCTCAACTTCTCGATCCATAGCTTGCCGCTGGAGGAACAGGCGCTGTTCATGACCATTCTGCTGATCCCGATCGGGGCACTGGTGGTGGTGATCCTGCGCATCCTGATCGGCATCAAGACCTCGGGCACCTTCATGCCGGTGCTCATCGCGCTGGCGTTCATCCAGACCTCGCTGCCAACCGGGCTGATCGGCTTTCTTCTGGTGGTGGCGGTGGGTCTGGTGATCCGAAGCTATTTGTCGCACCTGAACCTGTTGCTGGTCGCAAGGGTATCCGCGGTGATCATCACGGTCATCGCCATCATCTCGGTGTTCTCGGTACTGTCCTGGCGCTTCGGGCTCAACGCCGGCCTGACCATCACCTTCTTCCCGATGATCATCCTGTCGTGGACCATCGAGCGGATGTCCATCCTGTGGGAGGAGGAAGGCCCGAAAGAGGTGCTGATCCAGGGCGGCGGCAGCCTGCTCACGGCTGTCATCGCCTATCTGGCGATGACCAATCCCTGGGTGCGCCATGTCACCTTCAACTTCCTCGGCGTGCAGTTCATCCTGATGGCGCTGATCCTGATGATCGGCAACTACACCGGCTATCGCCTGCTCGAACTGTGGCGTTTCAAGCCACTGGCGGAGCGCTGAAGAATGCTCTCCGTGGCTACCGCCCTGCGCTCGCGCGGCGTGATCGGCATGAACACGCGCAACATCCGCTACATCGGCCGCTATAACGACCGGCGTCTGTATCCACTGGTCGACGACAAGCTGCAGACCAAGCTGCTCGCAACCGATTACGGCATCACCTCGCCGGAGCTGATCGGCACGGTGCGCTCGCAGTTCGCGGTCCGCCACGTGGTCGAAATGGTCGCCGGTCGCCCCGGCTTCGTCATCAAGCCAGCCAAGGGCAGCAGCGGCAAGGGCATTCTGGTGATCGAGCGCATCGATGGCGAGGCCTACATGAAACCCAGCGGCGCGCGCATCGGACGCGAAGACATCGAGCGCCACGTCTCCAACATCCTCTCCGGCCTGTATTCGCTGGGCGGCTCGCCCGACGTCGCCATCGTCGAGACGCTGATCGACTTCGACGAGCGTTTCGCCGACTACACCTACGAGGGCGTCCCCGACATCCGCGTGATCGTCTTCCGCGGCTACCCGGTCATGTCGATGATGCGATTGTCCACGGCCGCTTCCGACGGCAAGGCCAACCTGCACCAGGGTGCGGTCGGCGTGGGGCTGGACATCGGCAACGGCGCTGCCGTGCGCGCAGTTCAGTTCGACCGCCCGTGCAGCGCCCATCCGGACACCGGCCGTGAAGTCGCCTCACTCAAGATTCCCGACTGGAACACCCTGCTGCATCTGTCCGCGGCCTGCTACGAGATGACCGGGCTCGGCTACCTCGGCGCCGATCTGGCGCTCGACCGCAGACTGGGGCCGATGCTGCTCGAACTCAACGCGCGGCCGGGGCTGGCCATCCAGATGGCCAACGGCGAGGGCCTGCGCGGCCGGCTGGATCTCGTCGAGGCTCAGCCCGAGGGACGAAGCGTCGACGAGCGTGTTGCATTTGCAATACGCCATTTCTCGCGCAACGCCGCTACCGGTTCGTCGACGGATCGACCGGACGATACACTGGGCACTTCAGCCATCAGCCCTGGGGGAGAGTCACCCGATGTCCGGATTCCTGCGCCTGACCTACGTCAGCCGCTCGGTCGCCCCACTGGGCCGTGAGCGTCTCGCGAACCTGCTGCAAACCAGTGAGACCCATAACGCGGTACTCGGCATCACCGGCGTGCTGTGCGCCGGGCGCAATCACTTCATGCAGACCCTGGAAGGCATCGAGGAGCACGTCATCAACCTGTACGCGCGCATCCTGCGCGACGAACGCCACCGTGACTGCGCCCTGCTCGACATTGGCCTGGTCGACACCCCGATGTTCGAGCGCTGGAGCATGGGTTTCGTCGACGGCGATTCGCTCGATCCGCGCCTGCTCGATCACATGCTGGAGCTGCGCACGGCCGCACAGCGACGCGATCGTACCGCGGCGCTGATGCAGGCGTTTCTCGAGCGCCTGCGCAATCCCTCGCAACCAACGGCCTGACTCAACGCACGACGAACAGCAGAGCCGACAGACTGGCCACCGAGAACAGCGTCGACAGGAACACCGTCGAGGCGGTCGACGCCTGTACCACCTGATAGCGCTGCGCGAACAGATACGGCGTCACACCGGCCGGCAGTGCCGCGAGCGTGACCGCGACCACGACCCACAACTCGGGGATGTCGAAGACCTGGGTGGCGAGCAGCCACACCAGCAAGGGGTGCACCAGCGTCTTGAGCGCGACGATCACCAGCGGCTCACGCAGATTGCCTCCCAGGCGATATCGCGTGAGCGACGCGCCCAGCGCGAACAGCGCGCACGGTGCGGCCGCCGCCCCGATGCCGCCCGCGATCGAATCGACTGCATCGGGCACCGCAGCGCCGGAAATCGCGAACATCAGTCCCGCCGAAAGCCCCCAGATGAGCGGCGTCGTGGCCACGCCGCGCAGCAGTGTCAACATCAGCTTCCCGATCGACTGCTGCGCACCACGTGCAGCCTCGATGATGATCGTGGTCGGCGGCAGCAGGATCAGGCTGTGGCACGCAATCAGCACGAACAACGGCAACGCGGCAGTCGGCCCATAGGCCGTGACGACCAGGGGAATACCGAGCATCGCGGTATTCGAGTAGCTCGCCCCCATGCCCATCACCGCCAGTTCGTCCAGCCGCCGGGCAAACAAGGTGCGCCCAGCGACCATCGCCAGGCCCATCGTCGCGAAGGCTCCGACGAAATACGACAGCAGATAGCCCCAGGGAAGTGCGTCGGGCAGCTCGGTCTGCGCAATCGAGCGGAACAGCATCAGCGGAATCGCGAAGTTGAACACGAACACCGACAGCCCGCGATTGGCCGCCTCGTCGAACACGCCGAAGCGCGCCGCCGCATAGCCGATGCCGAGCGTGCCGAAGATGGGGAGGATGATGCCGAATATGATGTCCACCGGGCGTCCCTCAGGCGGCCAGATCGTCCAGCCGCGGCACGGCAGCGAGCAGCGTGCGCGTGTATTCGTCCTGCGGGTCAGCGAGCACGTCGGCGGTGCGGCCGCGCTCGACGATGCGTCCGGCGTGCATCACCGCAATGCGGTCGGCCAGATACTCGACCACGCCCATGTTGTGCGTGATGAACAGCATGCCCAGCCCTTCCTCCTCGACCAGGCGGCGCAGCAGCTTGAGGATGCCCGCCTGCACCGACACATCCAGCGCGGAAGTGATCTCGTCACACAGCACGAAACGCGGCTCGAGCACCAGCGCGCGCGCAATCGCCAGGCGCTGGCGCTGACCGCCGGAAAATTCGTGCGGATAGCGCCACAGGCTGTCGACGGGCATCTCGACGCGCTCGAGCAGCGCTGCGGCGCGCGCGCGACGCTCGTCATCATCCCCGCCGATGCCGTGCACGCGCATCGGCTCGATCAGCGTGGTCCCGATCGGCAAGCGCGGGTTGAGGCTGGAACCGGGATCCTGGAACACCACCTGCATGCGCCGGCGCAAGCCGCGCATGGCGTCTCCGGTCAAATGCGTGATGTCCTGGCCTTCCAGCGCGATGGTGCCGGCCGTGGGCTCAATCAGGCGCAGCAGCGCGCGGCCCAGCGTGGTCTTGCCGCAGCCCGACTC
>JACESY010000087.1 GCA_013911595.1 Azoarcus sp. | reverse complement strand
CGCCTTCCTCGACAACGTCGTGACCCAGGTCATCGCCTCCGAGGGCGACGGCCGCTGGGGCGAATACGTGGGCGGCTATTCCGACTGGGCGCGTGCGCGCAAGCTTGCGCGCCAGGCACCCGAGCCCGGCCGGCCGGCCGAGACGCCACGGCAGCCGACGAAGGCGGAAAAGGCCGCCGCCTCGCAGCCGGGAGCCAAACTTTCGTTCAACGAAAAGCGCGAACTCGAAACCTTGCCCGGACAGATCGCCGCGCTCGAGTCCGAACAGGCGCGCTTGCAGGCCCGGCTGTCCGACCCGGCGCTCTACCGCGACGCGCCTGAAGAGGTGGGCGAGGCCACCTCACGACTCGACGCGGTAGAGGTGGAGCTCGAAGAGGCCATGTCACGCTGGATCGAGCTCGAATCACGCACGGGCTGACGCGCCTCAGTCGTCTGCCGATTCCCAGCGTTCGCGCACGTCGGCGGGTACGCCCAGGCGGTCGAGCAGTTGCCCGCGATGGATTGGCAGCAGCCGGGCCAGATCGTCCACGATCCCGGACAGGGCCGGACTGTCCCAGCCGGCGTGACCGATGGCGCGCGCGAAGGCCAGAGCAAGCGCTACGTTGCGTACCCGCGGGTTGTTCTCGTGGGTCTCATCCATCAGGGTCACGAGCAATTGGGGAAGATGCCAGTGCTGTGCGAGCCCGATCTGGATCTGGTGTTCGCTGCATCCGAGCACGGCCCGATACGCCATCGTGACTGCCCGGCCGGATGCGCCCTCGATGCGTGCCTGCATCTGTTCGAGCAGCGGCGTTGCGTGCATCCACAGCAGAATCTCGGAGACAGGGCGCAGCAGGGTCGCGAGCGCGACCTCGTCGACATCAATGTCGTGGCGCAGGATTGCCCAGTCGCGGGCCAGATGGGCGGCCTTGCGCGCCCATGCGGTCATGTGAAGGGTTTCGATCAGTGCGCGTGGCCGGTCGGCCAGTGTGTCCTCGACGGTCGGCAAGCCGGTGAATGCCTCGAAGAACGGATCGACGCCGATCATCATGATCGCCCGCTCCACGGTCGTGATGTCGTGGTTCTGCGAGCGATGCCGGTGGTCTTCCATCCACACGATCAGGCGCACCGCGAAGAGCGGGTCGCCAAGCGCGATCGCCGCGACCTGACGCGCGTTTACGCTGTCGCGCGCCTCGGACATTATCTCTATCTGCCGCGCAGTCTGGCGCAGGACGGGGAGCTCGTGGGTGGCTAGAAAGGCCACATAGGCTTCGGCCGACGCCAGCGGTTTTTCGAGTATGCTCATTCGTGACCGCGCGCATTGTTGCCTCAATATTGCGATTATGGAGATTCGGGTCGCGAAAATGAAGGCCTGGCGAGGCGCACGGGGCTTGTAGCTATAATCGTCCCGTGTCTTGTGGGCAGGGACCGGATAGGGAGGGGGAGCGGATGAGTGCAGCCTTCAGGGCATACCTGATCGACCAGGACGCGGAACGCAAGGTGCACGGCAGCCTGGGCACGATGACGCGTGAGCAGCTCGACCCGGGTGAAGTCACGATTCGAGTGCGTTATTCGAGTATCAACTACAAGGACGCACTTGCGGCCACCGGCGCAGGCAAGATCATCCGGCGTTTCCCCTGTGTCGGCGGCATCGACATGGCCGGCGTCGTCGAGGACAGTTCCGACGCGCGTTTCAAGGCCGGCGACGAGGTCATTGCCACCAGCTTCGACATCGGCGTGTCCCGTCACGGCGGCTTCGCAGAGATCGCGCGCGTACCGGCCGACTGGGTCGTGCCGTTGCCCGAGGGGCTGAGCTGCTTCGAGGCGATGGCGCTGGGCACTGCCGGGTTCACCGCGGCCTTGGGCATCGTGCGTATGGAATCCTGTGGTCTGGCACCCGAGAACGGCCCGGTGATCGTCACCGGTGCGACCGGCGGGGTCGGCGGGTTGGCCATCGACATGCTCGCCGGACGAGGCTACGAGGCCGTCGCGCTCACCGGCAAGGCCGAAGAGGCCGACTACCTGACCGGGCTGGGCGCGAGCGCCGTGCGTCTGCGTGACGACATCGACTTCGACAAGGTGCGCCCGCTCGAGGGGGCAGAATGGGCTGGCGCGATCGATAACGTCGGTGGCTCCATCCTGGCCTGGGTGCTGGCCACGATGAAGCTCGGCGCCAGCGTGGCGAGCATCGGCAATGCGGCCGACTTCCACCTGAACACGACCGTGTTCCCGTTCATTCTGCGCGGCGTCAACCTGCTGGGCATCGATTCTGCGAACACCGGCTTTCCGCTACGCGCGGATGTATGGCAGCGTCTGGCCAGTGATCTGAAGCCGCGACACCTGGAGCGCGTGAGCCGCGAGATCGGGCTCGGCGATCTGCCTGAAGCGTTCGAGGACTTCATCGCCGGTCGGGTCAAGGGGCGCACTGTCGTGCGCATCGCCGACTGACGCGGAAAGCTTGCATGAGCGAAGACACGAACACCTTGCCGCGGCTTCTCATCGTCGATGACTCGCGCATGGTGCGCGCGAGCATCATCAAGCAGGTTCGCGCACGTTTCGACTGTCGCGAGGAAGGTGACGGCGAAGCGGCCTGGGAAGCGCTGGTGGTCGACTCCACGGTGCAGGTGCTGATTACCGATATCGGCATGCCCCGGCTCGATGGCTACGGGTTGATCGCGCGGGTCCGCGCCTCGCGCATCGCGCGCCTGCAGAAGCTGCCGATCATCGTCATTTCCGGCGACGAGGACGATGGTGCGCGCGAGCGCGCACGCGAGCTTGGCGCAAACGACTTCATCACCAAGGGCATCGGTACGGCCGAACTGGTCGCGCGACTCGACACCCTGACGCGCTACGGCCAGACTAGCCGCGAGCTCGATGAAAGTCGCGAGGCGCTCGCCAACCAAAGCCCCATCGACCCCGGTTCCGGGCTGACCACACGTGCCTACATGAACTGGCGTGCCAGCCAGGACCTGGCGCTGGCTCGACGTCAGCAGGGTGGGGTCAGTGTCATGGTCTTCGAGATCGACCGCATCGATGAGGTGGTGGCGCAATACGGTCATCAGGTCGCCGAACTGATTGCGAAGAAGCTGCGCGCGATTCTGGCGCTGAAGGTGCGCCACGAGGATACGGTGTCCGAACTGGGCACCGGCAAGTTCATGCTGCTCTCGCCGCTCGCCGACATGGTCGCGGCCAGCGCATTCGCGATGCGACTGCAGTCGGCCATCGGCAAGCTCGTGATGACCTATCGCGGCGAGCAGATCCGCGTCGGCGTGTCGGCCGGTGTGGCCAGCACCTATGTCGACGGCCTAGACACGCTCAGTCGCCTGACCGAGCTGGCGCTCGAGCGTCTGGCCGCGGCACAGTCGGCTGGTGGAGGCCGCGTGTTCGGCAAGGACGGCGAGATCACGCGCGAGGTCATCGAGCGCATGCTGCGCCGCGCTGTCAGCGTCGACCAGGCGCTCAATCGCCTGCGGCTGGGTCAGGAGGACGAGATCGTATCGATGTTGCCGGATCTGCTGCTCGCGATTCAGCCCCTGCTGCAGTTCGCCGAACGTCGTCTGGATCTGGGATTGCCGATGGCGCGACTCGAGCGCCTCGCAAGGGAAACCGCAACAGGAGAGGAATCGATGGAATGATGCGGTGAAACCCCGGCCCCGATGACGGGCGACCGGCCGGCGACAGACCGGAGCACCGCAGGTGTGGTTGAACCGAGGAGGACATATGGTGGGCTACATCGACTTTCACCGGCGCTCGATCGAGGATCGTGAGGGCTTCTGGCGGGATCAGTCGCGGCTCGTCGACTGGCAGCAGACGCCGCAGACGATCTGCGATTATTCGCGCCCGCCGTTCGTCAAGTGGTTCGTCGGCGGCACGACCAACCTGTGCCACAACGCGGTGGACCGTCATGCCGCGGCGCGACCGCGTGACGCGGCGCTGATCTACGTCTCGACCGAGACCGATACCGAACACACGTATTCCTACGCCGACCTGCTGTGCGAAGTCGAGCGAATGGCTGCGATCTTCATCGAACTTGGGGTCAGGCGCGGTGATCGTGTGCTGATCTACATGCCGATGATTCCCGAGGCCTGCTTCGCGATGCTTGCCTGCGCACGCATAGGCGCGATCCACTCCGTGGTCTTCGGTGGTTTCGCGCCGGCATCACTGGCCACGCGCATCGATGACGCCCAGCCGGTGCTGATGGTCAGCGCGGACGCGGGGATGCGCGGCGGAAAAGCCATCCCGTACAAGCATCTGGTCGACGACGCCTGTCGTCTGGCGGAGCATCCTCCGGCGCACGTGCTGATCGTCGATCGCGGCATCGACAAGGGCTTCTCGCGCACCCCCGGGCGTGACATCGATTATGCCGAGATGCGACGCAAGCACGTCGACGCGGCCGTACCGGTCGAATGGCTGGAATCGAGCGAACCCAGCTACATCCTGTACACCTCGGGCACGACCGGCAAGCCCAAGGGGGTGCAGCGCGACACCGGCGGCTATTGTGTGGCGCTCGCCGCTTCGATGCAGCACATCTTTACCGGTGGCGTGGGCGAGACGATGTTCGTGACCTCGGACATCGGCTGGGTGGTCGGGCACAGCTACATCATCTACGCGCCGCTGATCGCCGGCATGACGACCATCATGTACGAGGGCACGCCGGTCCGGCCGGACGCGGGCGTGTGGTGGCGCATCGTCGAGAAGTACCGCGTCAACGTCATGTTTTCCGCACCGACCGCGATCCGCGTGCTCAAGAAGCAGGATCCGGCCTGGCTGCACAAGTACGACCTGTCTTCGCTCAAGCATCTGTTCCTGGCGGGCGAGCCGCTCGACGAGACGACCCACCGCTGGATCGCCGACGAAATGGCCATTCCGGTGATCGACAACTATTGGCAGACCGAGACCGGCTGGCCGATCCTCTCGGCGATGCCCGGAATCGAGAAGACGCCGATCAAGTACGGCTCGCCGAGCTTCCCGGTCTACGGCTACGACCTGCGCCTGTTCCGCGAAGATGGCAGCGAGTGCGGTGCGAACGAGAAGGGGGTGGTCGGCATCGTCCCGCCGTTGCCGCCGGGCTGCATGTCCACGGTCTGGGGGCAGGATGATCGCTTCGTGTCGACCTACTTCACCCTGTTCAAGGATCCGCTGGTCTATTCCTCGTCCGACTGGGGCATTCGCGACGATGACGGCTACTACACCATCCTGGGGCGCATGGACGACGTGATCAACGTCGCCGGGCACCGGCTGGGCACACGCGAGATCGAGGAGGCGGTTCAGACCCATCCGGGCGTGGCCGAGGTCGCCGTGGTCGGCGTCGCAGACGAGATCAAGGGACAGGTGCCGATGGCCTTCGCCGTGCTCAAGGACGCTAACGTGGCGGCCACGCAGGAGGAGGCGAAACGGCTCGAGGCCGAGATCTCGCGCAAGGTCGACGACTGGCTCGGCGCGATCGGGCGTCCGGCGCGCGTGTTCTTCGTCTCGGGCCTGCCCAAGACGCGTTCGGGCAAGATGCTGCGCCGCGCCATCCAGGCCTTGGCCGAAGGGCGTGACCCCGGAGATCTGGCGACGATCGAGGATCCGTCGACGCTGCAGCAGATCCGCGATCGCATCGCGGAGGCGCGCGACGCCCGAGGCGTACAGCGCAAATGAAAGAAGCGGCCCCGCGGGGCCGCTTCTTATTGTTCACCCCGTGAAGGGGTTCAGCTGGTCGTGGCGGACTCGGCCTCTTCCTCGTCGAACTCGAGCTTGACCTTGCCGTCGGCACCCAAGTCGATGGTCACGTGCCCGCCGGTGGCCAGGCGACCGAACAGCAGTTCGTCAGCCAGTGCGGAGCGGATCGTGTCCTGGATCAGGCGTGCCATCGGACGTGCACCCATCAGCGGGTCGAAACCCTCAGCGGCGAGCCAGGCCTTGAGTTCGTCGGTGAAGTGGGCCTCGACCTTCTTCTCATGCAGTTGCGCTTCGAGCTGCATAAGGAACTTGTCGACCACCTTCAGGATGACCTCGTTATCCAGCGCCGCGAACGAGATGGTCGAGTCCAAGCGGTTGCGGAACTCGGGCGAGAACAGACGCTTGATCTCGGCCATTTCATCACCCGACTCGCGCTTGGCCGAGAAGCCCATGACGGTCTTCTGCATGGCTTCGGCGCCGGCGTTGGTCGTCATGATGATGATGACGTTGCGGAAATCTGCCTGTCGGCCGTTGTTGTCCGTCAGCGCGCCGTGGTCCATCACCTGCAGCAGGATGTTGTAGATGTCCGGGTGCGCCTTTTCGATCTCGTCGAGCAACAGCACGCAATGCGGCTTCTTGGTGACGGCCTCGGTGAGCAGGCCACCGTTGTCGTAGCCGACATAGCCCGGAGGCGCCCCGATCAGGCGCGACACGGCATGGCGTTCCATGTATTCGGACATATCGAAACGCACCAACTCGATGCCCAGCGTGTAGGCAAGCTGGCGTGCGACCTCGGTCTTGCCCACGCCGGTCGGGCCGCTGAACAGGAAGTTGCCGATCGGCTTCTGCGGATTGCCCAGGCCGGAGCGCGACATCTTGATGGCCTTGGCGAGTGCGTCGATTGCCTCGTCCTGACCGAAGACCATGTTCTTGAGGTCGCGTTCGAGCGTGCGCAGCGACTGGCGGTCGTCGTTGGAGACACTGCGCGGCGGAATGCGTGCGATCTTGGCGACGATTTCTTCGATCTCGACGCGGCCGATGGTCTTGCGCTGGCGCGACTTGGGCAGGATACGCTGAGCTGCGCCGGCCTCGTCGATCACGTCGATGGCCTTGTCCGGCAGATGGCGATCATTGATGTAGCGCGCTGCCAGCTCGGCAGCCGAGGCCAGCGCTGCGGACGAATACTTGACGTTGTGGTGCTCCTCGAAACGGCTCTTGAGCCCCTTGAGGATCTCCACCGTCTCGGCCACGCTGGGCTCGAGCACGTCGATCTTCTGGAAGCGGCGCGACAGCGCATGATCCTTCTCGAAGATCTGGCGGAATTCGGTGTAGGTGGTCGCGCCGATGCACTTGAGCTGGCCTGACGAAAGCGCCGGCTTGAGCAGGTTGGACGCGTCCAGGGTGCCGCCCGAAGCCGCGCCCGCACCGATCAGCGTGTGGATCTCGTCGATGAACAGGATGGTGTTGTCGGCCTCGCGCAACTGCTTGAGCACGGCCTTGAGACGTTGCTCGAAGTCACCACGATACTTGGTGCCGGCGAGCAGCGCACCCATGTCCAGCGCGTGGACCTGCGCACCCTTGAGGATGTCGGGCACACGGTCTTCGACGATGCGCCGCGCCAGTCCTTCGGCGATGGCGGTCTTGCCGACGCCGGCCTCGCCAACCAGTAGCGGGTTGTTCTTGCGCCGGCGGCAAAGCGTCTGGATGACGCGTTCGACTTCCTTCTCGCGGCCGATCAGCGGGTCGATCTTGCCGATCAGCGCCTGCTGGTTCAGGTTCTGCGTGAAGTTCTCGAGCGCCCCTCCGGACTGGGCTGCTTCCTGCTCGCCTTCGGGCTCGGCCTCGGCGCGGCCACCCTGCGCGGGGCTGCCCTGCTGGGGCGTCTTGGCGATGCCGTGCGAGATGAAATTCACGACGTCCAGACGCGAGATCTTCTGCCGCTGCAGGAAATACACGGCATGCGAGTCCTTCTCGCCGAAGATCGCCACGAGTACGTTGGCGCCAGTCACTTCCTTCTTGCCCGAGGACTGCACGTGCAGGATGGCGCGCTGGATCACGCGCTGGAAGCCCAGCGTCGGCTGGGTGTCCACTTCCTCGACGTTCTCGACGCGGGGCGTGTGCTCGTTGATGAAGTTCGTGAGTTCGCGGCGCAACTCCTCGATGTTCGCGGCGCAGGCCTTGAGCACCTCGGCAGCCGACGGATTGTCGAGCAGCGCCAGCAGCAGGTGTTCGACGGTGATGAACTCGTGCCGCTTTTGCCGGGCTTCGACAAACGCCATGTGAAGACTGACTTCTAGCTCTTGCGCGATCATTCTCAGTTTTCCTCCATCACGCACGCCAGCGGGTGCTGGTGCTGCCGGGCAAAAGACACGACCTGCTCGACCTTGGTCGCCGCGACATCCCTCGGGAAGATGCCGCACACTCCTGAACCTTCCGTGTGCACTTGGAGCATGACTCGCGTTGCCCGTTCGCGATCCATGCCAAAAAATTGCTGCAGGACAATCACGACGAATTCCATCGGGGTGAAATCGTCGTTGAGCACCAGCACCTTGTAGAGCGGAGGCGGCTTGGTCTGCGTTCGCTCCGTCTCCAGTACGGAATCACTCTGTTTGTCGGTGGCCATGTGGCTCATTCTAATCCAGTCGGACGAGAGTGCAACAAGAGCCGGAGAGACTTTAAAGTCGTACGTTCTGGCACTTTTACAACAACTCGATTGGTGCGTCGCAGCAGTCATTTTGTGATTGCAAGCTGCGGAAAATAAACAATAAAAGTTGGTCTGCCGAGAATGCAGACCGGGTTAAGGAGGTGCTGATTCATGCCGAATGGGCGAAAACGGCAATATTTTCTTGACGCTCTCATAGCAAGTGCGTAAAAGCAGAAATCGTGTTTGATGCAACGTGCTGAACGGGCACAGTTTCCGTTGCCTGCGCCGCAGGCTGGAGCCGGGCTCGATCCGATGCCGCATTGACGCAACTGCGGGCCGTGCTCGCGCTACTCAGTTCATTTGAAGGATCTAGGCAATATGGCAACTGGTACCGTTAAGTGGTTCAACGACTCCAAGGGTTTTGGATTCATCACCCCGGACGACGGAAGCGAAGATCTGTTCGCACATTTTTCCGCGATCAACATGAGCGGGTTCAAGTCCCTGAAGGAAGGCGAGAAGGTCTCGTTCGAGGTGACTCAGGGTCCCAAGGGCAAGCAGGCCTCGAACATCCAGAAGGCTTGATTTCCGCTGCGACAGGCGCCCGGATTCTCGGCACCTGAAAGCAAAAAGCCGCTGAATCAGCGGCTTTTTTTCGTTCCCGGGTAGGCAGCGTGCTTACTTGAGCTTCACTTCCTTGTACAGGACGTGCTTGCGAACCACGGGGTCGTACTTCATGAACTCGAGCTTGTCCGGCGTCGTGCGCTTGTTCTTCGCGCAGGTGTAGAAGTGACCGGTGCCGGCCGTCGATTCAAGCTTGATTTTTTCGCGTGCGCCTTTGGCCATGCTGTTCTCCGTTCGGTTGCGTGGGCGATCCCGGCGTCAGAGCTTCTCGCCGCGGGCGCGAAGGTCGGCGACGATCGTGTCGATGCCTTTCTTGTCGATCGTGCGCAGCGCGGCGTTCGATACGCGCAGGCGGATCCAGCGGTTCTCGGCCTCGCTCCAGAACTTGCGGTTCTGCAGATTCGGCAGGAAGCGACGCTTGGACTTGTTATTGGCGTGGGAAACGTTGTTTCCCACCATCGGTGCTTTACCGGTCACTTGACAGACGCGGGACATGGCTTGCTCCAGGAGTTCGGATTTCTCGAAAACGCGTAAATATACAGGAGCACCGCGGGGCTACGCAAGTGCGCCGTGCCATCAGCGCGCTACGCCGTCGCTGAGTGCGGTTCCGGGATCGTGGCGCAGGTGCGAAGTCGGGGCAGGGTCGTTGGTGCGATTCGCGCAAGTCTTATAAAAGACATATAATCTCGGCCGACCTCATTCGGGGCTCCGACAAACCAGGAAAAAGGAATCGACGTGCTGGAAGCCTACCGTGCCCATGTCGCCGAGCGTCAAGCCCTCGGCATTCCCCCATTGCCGCTTGATCGCGCGCAGACGATCGAACTCGTTCGACTGCTGCAGGAACCGCCGCCCGGAGAGGCCGAATTCCTGCTCGATCTGCTGGTGCATCGCGTCCCCGCGGGCGTCGACGATGCGGCCAGGGTCAAGGCCGACTTTCTTGCCGCAGTCGCCCGCGCAGAGAGTTCATGTGGGCTGCTCGACCGTGTCCGCGCGGTGGAGTTGCTCGGCACCATGTTGGGTGGCTTCAACATCCGGCCCCTGATCGACCTGCTGGACGACCCCGAGGTCGGCGCGAGCGCGGCCGACGCGCTCAAGCACACCCTGTTGATGTTCGACTGCTTCCACGACGTTCGGGAACGGGCGGACAAGGGTAGCGTGAATGCGCGCGCAGTGCTGCAGTCCTGGGCGGAGGCCGAGTGGTTCACGCGCCGCCCGGAGGTGCCGACATCGATGAAGATCACTGTCTTCAAGGTCACTGGTGAAACCAATACGGACGATCTGTCGCCCGCGCCGGATGCCTGGTCACGTCCGGACATTCCGCTGCACGCGCTGGCCATGCTGAAGAACCCGCGTGCAGGCATCGAGCCGGAAGAGGCCGGCGTGCGTGGCCCGGTCAAGTTCCTGCAGGACCTGCGTGCGCGCGGCAACGTCGTGGCCTATGTAGGCGATGTCGTCGGCACAGGTTCGTCGCGCAAGTCCGCGACCAACTCCGTGTT
Organism: Azoarcus sp.; assembly: GCA_013911595.1. Lineage (GTDB taxonomy): Bacteria > Pseudomonadota > Gammaproteobacteria > Burkholderiales > Rhodocyclaceae > Pseudazoarcus. Next base: position 1,870 of record JACESY010000087.1, on the reverse strand, counting down.
GTGGTTTACCGGAGAGGACATTCCCTACGTCCCGAACAAGCGCTTCGGCGGAGTGTGCCTGGGCAGCAAGATCGCACCGATCTTTTTCAACACCATGGAAGACGCGGGGGCCTTGCCGATCGAGATCGACGTCTCCGCGATCGATATGGGCGACGAGATCGAGCTGCGCATCGACCAGGCGACCGCGCAGGTCACGGCGTTCAGGAACGGTACGCAGATCGCGCAGAGCGAGCTGAAGACGCCGGTCATCCTCGACGAGGTGCGCGCCGGTGGCCGTATTCCGCTGATCATTGGTCGCGGCCTGACCACCCGTGCGCGCGAGGCGCTTGGCCTGCCGCCGTCCACGCTGTTCCGTCTGCCGCAGGCGCCGCAGGATTCGGGCAAGGGTTTCTCGCTGGCGCAGAAGATGGTTGGCCGCGCCTGCGGTCTGCCCGAAGGCCAGGGCGTGCGGCCGGGCACCTATTGCGAGCCGCGCATGACCACGGTCGGCTCGCAGGACACCACCGGCCCGATGACGCGCGACGAGCTCAAGGATCTGGCCTGCCTCGGCTTCTCGGCCGATCTGGTGATGCAGTCTTTCTGCCACACCGCGGCCTACCCGAAGCTGGTCGACGTGCGCATGCATCGCGAGCTGCCCGGCTTCATCACCAACCGCGCCGGTGTGTCGCTGAAACCTGGCGACGGCGTGATCCACTCCTGGCTCAACCGCCTGCTGCTGCCGGACACGGTCGGCACCGGCGGTGATTCGCACACGCGCTTCCCGATCGGCATTTCCTTCCCGGCCGGTTCCGGCCTGGTGGCCTTCGCGGCCGCGACCGGCGTGATGCCGCTGGACATGCCTGAATCGGTTCTGGTGCGCTTCAAAGGCAAGATGGAGCCGGGCGTGACCCTGCGTGATCTCGTCAATGCGATTCCGTATTACGCGATTCAACAAGGCCTGCTGACGGTCGAGAAGAAGGGCAAGAAGAACATCTTCTCGGGCCGCATCCTCGAGATCGAAGGGCTGCCGGATCTCAAGGTCGAGCAGGCCTTTGAGCTGTCCGACGCCTCGGCCGAGCGCTCTGCCGCCGGCTGCACTGTGCATCTGGACAAGGCGCCGATCATCGAATACATGCGCTCGAACATCACGCTGATGAAGTGGATGATCGCCAACGGCTACGAGGATCGTCGTACGCTCACGCGCCGCATTCAGGCGATGGAGGCGTGGATCGCCAACCCGCAGTTGCTGGCGGGCGATGCAGACGCAGACTACGCGGCGGTCATCGAGATCGATCTGGCCGACATCAAGGAGCCGCTGGTGGCGTGCCCGAACGATCCGGACGACGTGAAGACGCTGTCGGACGTGGCTGGCGACAAGATCGACGAGGTCTTCATCGGCTCGTGCATGACCAACATCGGCCATTTCCGGGCGGCCGGTAAGGTGCTCGACGGCAAGAGCGACATCCCGACCCGTCTGTGGATCGCACCGCCGACCAAGATGGACGCGATGATCCTCAACGAGGAGGGCTATTACTCCATCCTCGGCAAGTCCGGTGCGCGCATGGAAATGCCGGGCTGCTCGCTGTGCATGGGCAACCAGGCGCAGATCCGCAAGGGGAGTACGGCGATGTCGACTTCCACGCGCAACTTTCCGAACCGTCTCGGTATCGACACTCGCGTGTATCTGGGCTCGGCCGAACTGGCGGCGGTGTGTGCGTTGATGGGCCGCATTCCGACGGCAGGCGAGTATCTGGAGCAGGTCAATGTCGTCAACGAGAAAGCTGCCGACATCTATCGCTACATGAACTTCGACCAGATTGCGGAGTTTCGCGAAGTGGCGGATACGGTCGAGGTCTGACGCGACTCGATTTGAAGGAAACGGGGCCCGCGC
>JACESY010000086.1 GCA_013911595.1 Azoarcus sp. | reverse complement strand
GTACTCGACGCGCTGCTGCCGGCGGCCCGTCCCACCGGCTACGGCGACCCGGAGCCGGCCGATTCGGCGACCCGCCAGAAATTCCGCAAGAAGCTGCGCGAAGGCGAACTCGACGACAAGGAAATCGAGATCGAGATCTCGCAGTCGCCGATGAGCACCGAGATCTTCGCGCCGCCGGGCATGGAGGAGCTGACCCAGCAGATCCAGGGCATGTTCCAGAACCTCGGTCAGGCGCAGCGCAAGCAGCGTCGCATGAAGATTTCCGAGGCGCTCAAGGCGCTTGCCGACGAGGAGGCCGCGCGCCTGATCAATGACGAGGAGGTCAAGATCGCCGCGGTGCGCGCGGTCGAGCAGGACGGTATCGTCTTCCTCGACGAGGTCGACAAGATCGCTGCGCGATCCGATGCCCAGGGGGCGGACGTCTCGCGTCAGGGCGTGCAACGTGACCTGCTTCCGCTGGTCGAGGGTACGACGGTGTCGACCAAGTACGGCATGATCCGCACCGACCACATCCTGTTCATCGCCAGCGGCGCCTTTCACCTGTCCAAGCCGTCGGACCTGATTCCGGAACTGCAGGGCCGTTTCCCGATTCGCGTCGAGCTCGAGAACCTCTCGGTCGAGGATTTCGAGCGCATCCTGACCCAGACCGACGCCTGCCTGACGCGCCAGTACGAGGCGCTGTTGGACACGGACGGCGTAAAAGTGTCGTTTTCTCGCGACGGAATCCGCCGTTTGGCCGAGATTGCCTTCCAGGTCAACGAGAAGACTGAAAATATCGGCGCCCGTCGCCTATACACTGTGATGGAAAAGCTGCTCGAGGAAGTCTCGTTCGAGGCCGGCAAGCCGGGCTTCACCGAGGTGCTCGTCGATGCTGCGTGTGTCGACGCGCGGCTCGACGTGTTCGCGCAGCGGGAGGATCTCGCACGCTACGTGCTCTGACGGGAGAACATCATGCGCACGGCCATCGCGACAGCGCTCGCAACGGTCAGCATGTCGACCGCACCCTTGGCGGTCGCCGCGGACAACGCGCTCGAGCTGCGCTACGGCGAGCGCGGCGGCATCACTTTTCATGGCGCGAGCCTGCGTTTCGGCGAACTGTGGTCGCGCGATGCCGGCAACTGGAAGATGCAGCTACAGCCGGTCGTCGAGGGCGGGCGTTTCCGCTACAGCGGCAGCCGTGCAGAGCGCGATCAGGTCAGCTATGGCGGTCTCGGTGTGGGTTTTCGCATCGCCCACGCCTCGGCCGCGATCCGGCCGTATTTCGAACTTGGCCTGGGCGCGACCTACTTCGACCAGACCACGCTGGGCCCGCGCGCGATGTCGACGCGTTTCCAGTTCACCGAGTGGATCGGCATCGGCCTGGAGTTCGCTGAGCACTTCTCGCTGGGCGTGCGTTTCTCGCATTACTCGAACGCCAGCATCAAGAGGCCCAATGACGGCGTCGACATGCAGCAGATCGTTGTCGGCGCCCGCTTCTGAGCGGCGCAAGCGCAGTCATGCAACGGGCCGGCCGAGCGCCGGCCCCTTTCGTTTGAACATGCTGGGCGCACGCCGCGCCGTGGAGTCGCCGGTTCATGGACATCGCCGTTCGCATCATCGAAATCCTTTTCCCGCTGTTCTCGATCGCGACGCTTGGCTACTTCGTCGGTCGACGCATGAAGCCGGACCTGTCGCATGCCAACAAGCTCAACATGGATGTCTTCGTGCCGGCGCTGGTGTTCGCGGCGTTGGCCAACCAGGAGTTCGAGATCGGCGGTTTCATACCGCTCGGCGTGGCGACGCTGATTCTCGTCTTCGGTTCGGGGCTGGCCGCCTGGCTGCTCGCGCGCGCGCTGAAGATCGACCTGCGCACGCTGGTCCCGCCGATCATGTTCAACAACTGCGGCAACCTCGGTCTGCCGTTGGCGGTGCTGGCCTTTGGCGAGGTTGCGCTGGCGCCAGCGGTGGTGATGTTCATGCTCTCCAATCTGCTGCACTTTTCCTACGGCGCCTGGCTGCTCGACCACCGCGTGCGCATCTGGAACGTGTGGCGTGTGCCGTCGGTGATGGCGACCTTTGCCGGCCTGGCCGTCGCGATCGCCGGCTTCGAGGTGTGGTCGCCGCTGCTCACTTCGATCCGCATGCTCGGCGAGATCTCGATCCCGCTGATGCTCTTCGCGCTCGGCGCCCGGTTGGCCGACTCCACCATCGCGTCGGTCGGTCGCGGTGTGCTGGTGGCCGTGGCGCGGCCGGCCATCGGCGTGGCGCTGGCCTTTGCCGTGATGCTGTTCATCGATCTGCCGCCGCAGGAGCGCGCGCTGCTGATCGTCTTCGGTGCACTACCGCCGGCGGTGCTCAACTACATCTTCGCCGAGCGCTACGGGCAGGAGCCGGCCACCGTCGCGTCGATGGTGCTGGTGGGAAACCTGGCGGCGCTTGTGACCTTGCCGATTGCGCTGGCGATCGCGCTGCCGTGAGGGTGCGATGGAGATGAAGTTGTTTCTGCGCTGCCTCGACGCGATCGAAGCGCATCACCGCGCCAACCTGTTGCGCGCAGCCGGCATCCGCGCCGAAGTGCGCAACACGCATCTGGCCGGCGCGGTCGGCGATATCCCCTTCATCGAGACCGGACCGCAGGTGTGGATCGATGCCAGCGAAAGCATTGAGCGCGCGCGCGAGGTTCTCGATCAGGCCGCAGCCGCGCCCGTCCAGCCAGATTGGCGCTGCGAATGCGGCGAAACGATCGAAGGGCAGTTCGCGCAGTGCTGGAACTGCGGTCGCACCCGTCCGCTCGATCCCTGAGTCCCTATTTTTCAGCAGCAGGCTTGGCGCCCTTGCCGCCCATCAGCGAACTGAGCAGATCGACGGGAACCGGGAAGACCAGGGTCGAACTCTTGTCGCCCGCCACCTGGGTGAGCGTCTGCAGGTAGCGCAACTGCATCGCCGCCGGTTCGCGCGAGAGCATCTCTGCCGCTTCCATCAGGGCCAGGGCAGCCTGCTTCTCGCCCTCGGCGTGGATCACCTTGGCACGCCGTTCGCGCTCGGCCTCGGCCTGACGTGCGATGGCGCGCACCATGTTGTCGTTGAGGTCGATGTGCTTGATCTCGACGTTGGCCACCTTGATGCCCCAGGCGTCGGTCTGTGAGTCGAGGATCTCCTGCACATCGTTGTTGAGCTTTTCGCGCTCGGCGAGCATCTCGTCGAGTTCGTGCTTACCCAGCACCGCGCGCAGCGTGGTCTGGGCGAGCTGGCTGGTCGCCTCGAGGTAGCGCTCGACCTGGATGATGGCCCTCTCCGGATCGATGACGCGAAAGTACAGTACTGCATTGACCTTGACCGAAACGTTGTCGCGCGAGATCACGTCCTGGCTGGGCACGTCCATGGTGATAACGCGCAGGTCCACCTTGACCATCTGCTGGATGCCGGGAATGACGATGATCAGGCCCGGGCCCTTGACCTTCCAGAAGCGGCCGAGCATGAAGATCACGCCGCGCTCGTACTCGCGCAGGATGCGGAAGGTGCTGATGATCAGCGCGATGACGATGATCGCGACAATGCCCAGACCGAAATCGAAATCGAACATCATGAATGACTCCTGTGTGGTTCGGTGTTCGGGGTAACGGGCTCGACCTCGAGCGTGAGCCCGTCGATGGCGGTGACGCGAACGGACTGGCCGGGCGCGAGGGTGGAATTCGAACGCACGCGCCAGCGCTCGCCATGGATGCGCGCATGCCAGCCGTTCTCGTCGTCGATCACGTCGCCGCGCGCGCCGACCAGTTGCTCGGCCCCGCTGACCACGCGTCGCGCGCGTGCCTTCACGGCAAAGGTGCCGATCACGAACAGCAGCGCTGCACTGAGCAGGGCCATGCCGACGATGAAGCTCAGCGGTATGCCGAAGCCCGGCGCCTCGGTGTCGACCAGGAACAGGCCGCCGACGACGAAGGCGATGACCCCGCCCACCCCGAGTACGCCGAAGCTTGGCATGAAGGCCTCGGCCAGCATCAGTATTGCGCCGAAGGCGAGCAGCGCCACGCCTGCCCAGTTGATCGGCAGCAACTGGAAGGCGTACATCGCGACCACGATGCAGATGGCGCCCGCCACGCCGGGCACGCCGAAACCGGGGCTCGTAAACTCGAAGAACAGGCCATAGATGCCGATCATCATCAGCACCACGGCGATCTGCGGGTTCGCCAGCACCGCCAGCACGCGATGCTTCCAGTCCGGTTGCTGCCGCTCGACGCTGGCGCCGGCCGTCGCCAGCGTGACGACGTTGCCCGAATCGAGTTCGATTTCGCGACCGTCGATCTTCTCGAGCAGTTCGTCGACGTTGCGAGCGATCAGGTCGATGGCGCCGGCCTCGAGCGCCTCGCTGGCCGACAGACTGGCCGCCTCGCGCACCGCCCGCTCGGCGAAGTCGGCGTCACGCCCGCGTAGTTCGGCCAGGCTGCGGATATAGGCCGCGGCGTCGTTGGTGGCCTTGTCCTTGAGTGTGTCTCCGCTGGGCGTGCCGCTGCCGCGCTGCGGCGCCTCTGCGTCGTCCTCTGCCACCTTCTCTTTCCCATTTCCGTCTGGCTCTTCTTGCGGTGCCGGGGTGCTGCCCGGACCGGGTGCGCCGATCGCCACCGGGGAGGCCGCGCCCAGGTTGGTTGCCGGGGACATCGCGGCGATATGCGAGGCATACAGGATGAAGGTGCCGGCGCTGGCCGCGCGTGCCCCATCCGGGCCGACCCAGGTCGCGACGGGCACGGGCGAGGCGAGAATGGCGCGGATCATCGCGCGCATCGAGGTATCCAGCCCGCCCGGCGTGTCCATACGGAGGATCACCAGACCCGCGCCGGATGCAGCTGCACGCTCGAGACGGTCGACGACGAAGTCCGCGCTCGCTGGCCCGATCGCACCTTCGACCGGGATCTCGAGCACGTGACTCGCTTGCTCGCGCTCCTGTGCCGCGGTGGCGCCGAGCATCACGAGTGCGAGCAGGACCAGCAGGCAGGCGCCGTAGCGGCGCAATGCGTTCGGCATGAGTCCTCCGCGCCGAAAAGGCGCATGATGAATAGTCATTCGTACTGCTTCTGAGTGTAGCCGGCCCGGGACGTTCCTGCCCGATTGCGCTTCCACGTTGCATCGGGGCGCTGGCGATGCTCTACTGAAGCGTCATCGTGCCTGCGCCGCAGCGCAAAATGGGAGGCCCGCATGAAAACCGTTTTTCGCATCGTCGCGATCGTGGTCGCCGTGGTCGTCGTGCTCCTGGGCGCCGCCGCGGCTTATCTTGCGTTCGTCTTCGACCCCAATGATTATCGTGACCGCATCGAGAGCGAGGTCGAGGAGCGCACCGGGCGCAGCCTCGCGATCGAGGGCGAGCTGTCGCTGTCCGTCTTTCCGTGGATCGGCGTCGAGATCGGTCCCACGCAACTGGGCAATGCAGCAGGCTTCGGCGATGCGCCGTTCGCGCGCGTCGAACAGGTCGAAGTGCGTGCGCGCCTGATGCCGCTGCTGCGCCAGGAAGTCGAAGTCGATCGCGTCGTGCTGCGCGGGCTCGACGTGAACCTCGTGCGCAAGGCCGACGGCAGCACCAACTGGGATGATCTGGCTGCACGCGGCAAGGGTGAATCGCCCGACGACGCGCAGCCGTCCTCGCCCGGTGAGGCCATGGGTGCGCTTGGCCAGATCGTTGTGGACGGCGTCGAGATTGCCGACGCGCGCGTACGTTTCGACGATCGCCAGGCCGGCGCCGAGTATGCGATCGACGGCTTCATGCTCAAGACCGGCGAGGTCCGCCCGCGTGAGCGTTTCCCGCTGGAGATGGGTTTCGATGTCGCGGTCAGCGAGCCGGAACTCGCCGGCCGGGTGGATCTGAGCGGCGCGGTGCTTTTCGATCCGGAGGGGCCCAAGCTCGACGTCGACAGCCTTGAACTACGCTTCAAGGGCGAGGGCGCCGGACTGCCCGGGGGCGAGGCCGAGTTCGCGATGGACGCAGATGTCTCTGCCGACATGACCGCCGGCACGGCGGCGGTCGACGGACTCGTGCTGCGCAGCTATGGCGTCGAAGCGAGGGGGGATGTGGCGGGCAACGGGCTGAACGACAGTCCGGGTTTCGCCGGGCGCTTCGAGGTGCCCGAATTCGATCCGCGCAAGCTCCTCGCCGCGATGGACGTCGAGTTGCCCGAGGGCGTGGGTGGCGATGTACTGCAGAAAGCCAGTCTGTCGACCAGCATCAATGCCACGGCGTCGTCGGCCCGGCTGGGCGATCTGGTCGCGGTGCTAGACGAAAGTCGCCTCACCGGCGAGCTGTCCGTCGCCGACTTCGCCAAGCGTGCCCTGCGCTTCGACCTCGCGCTCGACGCCATCGATGTCGACCGTTATCTGCCGCCCCCCGAAGAGGACGACGCGTCGCCGCGTGAGGTGAGCGGGCCGCGCGAAGGCGCGCCGGCCGATCCGGGCGCCGAAGCCGCGGTTGCCATCCTCGACCCGGCCGTGCTGCGCGGCCTCGATGTGGTCGGCAAGTTCACGGCCGGGCGCATCGTCGCGCGCGGGATGACGATGACGGACATCTCGGTCGAAGTGAAGGCGCAGGGTGGCGTGCTGCGGCTCGAGCCGCTCGCGGCGAAAATGTACGAGGGCAGCTACGCCGGCAGCGCGAGCTTCGACGGCCGCGCGCAGACGCTGTCGATGGAACTCGCCAATCAACTGTCGGACGTGCAGGCGGGTCCGTTGTTGGCGGACCTGGCCGGTGCCGAGCAGCGTCTGACGGGCAGCGCCAACATCGAGTCGCGCTTGCAGGCGCGTGGCAACGACACCGATGCGATCAAGCGCACGCTGGGCGGCAATGTGGATTTCCGCTTTCTCGACGGGGCCATCAAGGGCATCAACGTCGCGCAGTTCCTGCGCCAGGCGCAGGCCAGAATCACCGGCAAGCCGGCGCCAGCGGCCGATGGACCCAACCAGACCGACTTCACCGAGCTGTCGGGCACCGTGCGCATTGCCGACGGCATTGCACGCAACGATGACCTCGACCTGCGCTCGCCGCTGCTGAGAGTGGACGGCGAAGGCAACGCGAACCTCCCCGAAGAGAGCGTCGATTACGTCGTGCGCGCGAGCGTGGTCGCCTCGCTGTCCGGTCAGGGCGGCGAAGGATTGGAGCAGCTCAAGGGCGTGACCGTGCCGATCCGCATCTCCGGCAACCTCAACGACCCGTCGATCCGGCCCGACCTCGAAAGTCTGGTCACGGATCGGGTCAAGCAGGAAGCGCAGAAGAAGTTGGAGGAGGCGGTGCAGGACAAGGTCGCGCCCGAACTGCAGGAAGGGCTGAAGAAAGGCCTTGGGGACTTCCTGCAGCGGCGTTGATCCACGTCCGCATCCGCCTCGTCCGTAGGTCGCAGCGAGCGTAGCCAGTGCGACACCCCGCGCGAGATTCGGTCGTGCGTGTCGGACTCGCCTGCGGCTCGTTCCGACCTACGCGGATTCGCCGGTGGGCAGTGCGATGCGCCCGTCTGTGCTGAACTGGTAGTCGCGGAACACGTGCTCGGCGTCCAGCAGGCGGTAGTTGCCGTCGTCGCCGCGCACGCTGGTGTCCTTGAGCCGATAGGTGTACTGGCCACAGGTCCAGCAGTCGAAGTTGCGCATATGGGTGCATAGACAGGTCTTGTCCATCACCTTGATCTTCTTCTCGTCCGGATGCAGCGCGACTTCGCGGTTGTAGGCGTCGATGTAGGCGCAGCCGCCATTGGCGTCGAGAAGGTAGCCGTAGGCCTCGCAGTTCGGGCGGATGCCCGAGCCGATCGAGGGGCTGCTCTTGAGCATGCGCATCGGATAGCCGGTGGGCGAGATCTGGTTGACCTCGATCTCCTCCTCCTCGGCCGTGAAATAGTGCTGCTTGACGTCTGCGGGCAGGCCGCACTCGTGCGTCACGGTGAAACGCGTGGCCACCTGCACGGCGGCCGCGCCGTTATCGATGTGGGCGACCGCGTCCGAGCCGGTGAATACGCCGCCGGCGGCGATCAACGGGATGTCGAGTTCCTGCTCGCGCAGCCAGTCGCGGATTTCGGCGACGATGGTGGCCAGATCGTATTGCGCCCAGTCCATGCCGAAACCCAGGTGGCCGCCGGCCAGCGGGCCTTCGACCACGACGTAGTCGGGCAGGCGATTGGTGCGCGCGGACTTGCGCAGGAACAACTGCAGCGCGCGCAGCGACGAGACGATGATGCCCAGTTTGGCGTCGCGAAAACGCGGATGGTCCTCGATCAACGCGAACGAGCCCAGATGCAGGCCAGCTGCCAGCGTGATGCCGTCGATTCCGGCATCCAGCGCCGAGCGCAGGCGCACGCGCAGCGTGTCCTTGGGCCCGTTCATCGTCAGCTTTTCCATGCAGTTGATGAAGATCAGGCCGTCGCCCTGTTTGCGCTCCATGGTGCGGCGCACATGGGTCTCGGTGGCTTCGGCCAGCACCGCGAGGTCGAACTGCACGGCCGACTTGTCCATGTTCGCGACGTTGAATTTGTACAGCTTCTGTTTGTCGCGTACGTATTTGGTGTCGTAGCGGCGGTCGCTGACGGTCGGCACCATCGCGTCCGAAATGTGGCCGATGCCGCCCAGCCGGGCGGCTACCAGCGACAGGTCGGCGGTCGAGATGTCCACGCCCATGCCGCCGATCATGATCGGCACGTATTCGTGGGCTCCAAACTTGAGGCGGAAATCGTCCAGACGCTTCATGTGATCTGCTTTCTTCGTGATGTGTCGGCCGTTGCGCCGCCCCTGTTTCCGGGGCGCGCATGGGTGCGTACGCTCGCGGTGTCGATGCCGGCGTGTCGCGGCCCGAAACGCAAACGGGGGCCGAAGCCCCCGCGATTATCGCACCCCGAGTGCCGAATCAGCGAATCATTCCGGCGCCAACGGTGTTGTTGGTGCTCTCGTCGATCAGGATGAAGGCGCCGGTGGCGCGGTTGTCCTCGTACGCGTCGGCGAATACGGGCTGCGCCAGCTTGAGCGTCAGGCGCGCGATGTCGTTGGTGTCGAGCACGTTGGTGTCGACCTCGTCGAGCGTGTTCAGATCCAGCCGGTAGTCGATCTTCACGACCTTGGCCTTGACCTCGCGCGTGGTGTGGCGCACCAGATAGGTGCGTGCGCTCGACAGCGGCGTCTCGGACAGCCAGCATACGTTGACGTCGATCTCGCGAACGGCCTGCGGCTGTTCGGCGCTCTTGACGATCATGTCGCCGCGCGAGACGTCGATGTCGTCCTCGAGCAGCAAGGTTACCGACTGTTCGTGGATCGCCAGCGGCTGGCGCACGCCGCCGATCTCGATGGCCCGGACAGCACTCGTGCGCCCCGAGGGCAGCACCGTGACCGCGTCGCCCACCGCAATCTCGCCGGACTCGACGCGCCCCATGAAACCACGGTAGTCATGCAGCTCCGGGTTGGCCGAGTCCTGCGGACGGCACACGTATTGCACCGGAAAACGGAAGTCCTCGGGCACTTCGGTGTGCGCGTTGGGCGTGGATTCGAGTACCTGCAGCAGCGTCGGCCCTTCGTACCAGGACAGATTCGAGCCGCGCTCGACGACCATGTCGCCGTTCAGAGCCGACATCGGGATGAAGCGCACGTCGGGGATGCCGAGCCGGCGCGCGAAGGCCAAGTAGTCGGCGCGGATCTGCTCGAAGGTTTCGCGGTCGTAGCCGACCAGGTCCATCTTGTTGACGGCGACGACCAGGTGCGGGATGCCCACCAGATGTGCCAGATAGGAGTGACGCCGCGTCTGGGTCTGCACCCCCTTGCGGGCGTCGACCAGGATGATGGCCAGGTTGGCGGTCGAGGCCGCCGTGAACATGTTGCGCGTGTACTGCTCGTGGCCGGGGGCGTCGGCGATGATGTACTTGCGCGTGCCGGTCGTGAAGTAGCGGTAGGCCACATCGATGGTGATGCCCTGCTCGCGCTCGGCCTGCAGGCCGTCGGTGATCAGCGACAGGTCGACGGCGGTCAGGCCGCGCCGCTGCGAGGTCTTCTCGATCGAACTGAGCGTGTCGGCGAGGATGGTCTTGGTGTCGAACAGCAGGCGACCGATCAGCGTGCTCTTGCCGTCGTCTACGCTGCCGCACGTGAGAAAGCGCAGCAGGCCGGTGTCGATGCCGGGGAGGTGTTCGTTGGCGGACATGTTCATGATTCCTTGTGGATTCCTTGTAAGTCGGGATAAGCGCAGCGAATCCCGACATTCCGCGTCAGTCGGTGCGGAGCGTCGCATTTCGCCTGCGGCTCAACGCGACCTGCGGGCGCCATCGCGGCAATTCAGAAATAGCCTTCGCGCTTGCGCTGTTCCATCGAAGCTTCCGAGGTCTGATCATCCATGCGGGTGGCGCCGCGCTCGGTGATCGTCGTGGTGGCGGTCTCGAGCAGGATCTTTGCGACCGTGTCGGCGTCGGATTCGACTGGTGCCGTGCAGGTGATGTCGCCGACCGTGCGAAAACGCACCTGCACGTCCTCGACCTGATCGCCGGGCAGCGCCGGCGTGACCTCGGTGATCGGCTGCAGCAGAGTGCCGCGCCGCACCACCGGGCGCACGTGGGCGAAGTAGATCGACGGCAGTTCCAGGCCCTCGCGCTCGATGTATTGCCACACGTCGAGCTCGGTCCAGTTGCTGATCGGGAAGGCGCGGATGTTTTCGCCCTTGTGCGTGCGGGCGTTGAACAGATTCCACAGTTCCGGGCGCTGGTTCTTCGGGTCCCACTGACCGAACTCGTCGCGGAAGCTCATGATGCGTTCCTTGGCGCGCGCCTTTTCCTCGTCGCGACGTGCGCCGCCGATGCACGCATCGAAGCCGAATTCCTCAATCGCCTCGAGCAGCGTCACCGACTGGTGCTTGTTGCGCGACTCGGTCGGGCTCTTGAGCACGACGGTGCCGCGCGCCATCGAATCCTCCACCGAGCGTACGATCAGGCGCTCGCCCAGCTCGGCTGCGCGGCGGTCGCGGAACTCGATCACCTCCGGATAGTTGTGGCCGGTGTCGATGTGCATCAGCGGGAACGGGAAGCGGCCCGGGCGAAAGGCCTTCTCGGCCAGGCGCAGCAGGCAGATCGAATCCTTGCCGCCGGAGAACAGCAGCACCGGATTGGCGCACTGGCCGGCGACCTCGCGCAGGATGTGGATGGCTTCGGCTTCCAGCCAGTCGAGGTGGGTAAGCGTCTGTTTGGTCAGCGTGGACATCGTGTTGTCTCGTTTCAGCGTTTCGGGTGGCCGCGCAGCGCACGCAGGGCGGCGCGCAGACCGGCTTTGAGCGCGGCAAAACGGCCGCGCGGGGCTTGGTTGCAGATCGTGTTCGTCGTCATCTCATGCCTTGCGGAGCACATGCAGTCCGCACTCCTTGCTTTCCGGGTCCTCCCACCACCAGCGGCCGGCGCGGATGTCCTCGCCGATCGCGACCGGGCGGGTACAGGGGGCGCAGCCGATGCTCGGGTAGAAGCGGTCGTGCAGCTTGTTGTAGGGCACCTCATGCAGCCGGATGTAGGCCCACACTTCCTTCTCGCTCCAGTCGGCGAGCGGGTTGAACTTCTCCAGGCCGTTGTCGGCATCGAACAGCTGCAGCGGCAGCTCGGCGCGGGTGGCGGACTGTTCGGCGCGCATGCCGGTGATCCAGGCGGCCTTGCCTTCGAGCGCGCGGCGCAGCGGCTCGACCTTGCGTGCGTGGCAGCAGGCCTTGCGTGCTTCGACCGAATCGTAAAAGCCGTTGATGCCGTTCTCGCGCGTGAAGGCCTCTACGGCCTCGTGGCGCGGATAGAACAGCTTGAGCTTGAGCCCGTAGTGTCGGTCGACCTCGGCCATCAGCTCGTAGGTCTCGGCGGGCAGGCGCCCGGTATCGAGCGAGAAGATCTCGATGCCGGGCGCGTGCTTCATGATCAGGTCGGTCAGCACCATGTCCTCGGCGCCGAGGCTGTTGGCCAGGGTCGCGGGCGAGTGCTCGCGCGCGATGCGCTCGAGCAGCGCGGCGGCCGCGGCGCTCTTGTCGGCGACCGACTGACGCAGCGTGGCATTGGCCAGATCGGGGTTCATGTTCGGATGCATGGCGGACCTCCTTACGCGGCGCGCTGCACGCGACGGAACAGCGGGTTGGAGACCGCGACCGAGGCCTGATAGGGCTCGGCGAAGTCGTCGAAGCTTGCGATCGCCGCTTCGAGCTGCGCCTCGCTGTAGCGTCCCTCGGCCGGCTGCAGGGCGTCGAAGCCGCAGCGTGCGAGATAGTTGAACTGGTCGCGCAACACATCGCCGATGGCGCGCAGCTCGCCCGTATAGCCATAGCGGCTGCGCAGCAGCGTGGCGACGGAGTCGCCGCGCCCGTCGGCGAACTTGGGGAAATT
>JACESY010000085.1 GCA_013911595.1 Azoarcus sp. | reverse complement strand
GGTCGATTGCGTGGTGGCCGTGCCGATGCATGCGCGCGCACTGCGTGAGCGCGGCTTCAACCAGGCAATGGAACTGGCGCGACCGCTGGCACGCGCATGGGATCTTCCGCTGTTTCCGGACGCGCTGCGCCGCGTCGGCGACGGCCCGCCCCAGGCCTCGCTCGCCGGCCGTGCGCGGCGACGCAACGTGCGCGGGGCGTTCGTCTGTGACGAGCGTCTTGCGGGGCGGGCGGTGCTCGTCGTCGATGACGTCATGACCACCGGCGCAACGCTCGATGCCATCGCGCACTGTGTGCGCCGCGCCGGTGCGAAGAGAGTGGAAAATCTCGTCGTCGCGCGTACCCTTGCGCCGGATTGATCTTAACGCGGCCTCTGCATGTTCGAACTCGTCTTGTATCAACCCGAGATTCCGCCCAACACCGGCAACCTGATTCGGCTTGCCGCGAACACCGGGGTGCGTCTGCACTTGGTGCGCCCGCTCGGCTTCGACCTGAGCGACCGCCAGCTCTCGCGCGCCGGGCTGGATTATCACGATCTGGCGCGACTGACCGTGCATGAGGACTGGTCGGCATGCGCCGCGACCCTGGCCGGGCGTCGCATGTTCGCGCTGAGCGTGCGCGGTACGCGCAGTTTTGCCGAGGTCGCCTATGCGCCGGGGGATGTGTTCGTGTTCGGACCGGAGACGCGCGGGCTTCCGCAGGAAGTGCTCGATGCGTTCGCGCCCGATGCGGTGTTGCGCATTCCGATGATGCCGTCGAACCGGAGCATGAATCTGGCCAATACAGCGGCGGTGGTGGTGTTCGAGGCCTGGCGCCAGCAGGGGTTTGCCGGCGCGGTCTGAGCGTCGGGCGGCTCAGTCCTGCTCGTGGCGCGGATCGCGCGCGAGCAGCGACTCGACCGCGTCGCGCGGCCCGATGTGCTCGGAGTGCAACAGGGCGTCGACAGCCTCGGTGATGGGCATCTCGATGCCATGGCGCTGGGCCAGCATCGCCGCCGAGCGCGCAGTGGGCACGCCTTCGGCAACGTGCCCGAGATTGGCGAGGATGTCAGACAGGGACTGGCCGCTCGCCAGCGCAAGGCCGACGCGCCGGTTGCGCGACAGGTCGCCCGTGCAGGTCAGGATCAGATCACCCATGCCGGCCAGCCCGGTCAGCGTCTCGGGCCGGGCGCCCAGCGCCACACCCAGGCGCGTGATCTCGGCCAGGCCGCGCGTGATCAGGGCGGCGCGCGCGTTCAGGCCGAAGCCCATGCCGTCGGACACGCCGGCGGCGATCGCGATGACGTTCTTCAGACCGCCGCCGATTTCGGCGCCGACGAGGTCATCGTTGGCGTAGAGGCGCAGTCGTGGCTGATGCAGGGCCTGTACCCAGCGCTCGGCGAAGTCCCGGTCGGTGGAGGCGAGCGCGATGGCAGTGGGTTGCCCGGCGCCGACCTCGGCCGCGAAGCTCGGGCCGGTGAGTACGCCGCAGGGCGTGTCGCTGCCGATCGCGTCGAAGACGATCTCGTGCGGCATGCGACCGGTGCCGGCCTCGAGTCCCTTGCAGGCCCAGATCAGCGGGGTCGCGGGCCGGCGCGCGTGCAGCGCGCTGGCCGTTTCGCGCAGACCGGCCAGCGGGGTGGCGATGAGATGCAGGTCGGCATCGACGGCAGTGTCGAGTTCGCCGGAGACGCGCAGCGAATCCGGGAATGGCACATCGGGCAGAAACTGGCGGTTGATGCGCTCGCGGCCGAGGAGGTCGACCTGATCGGCCTCGCGTGACCACAGCACGACCTGATGCGCGCGCGCGAAGGCCACGGCCAGCGCCGTGCCCCATGCGCCAGCGCCGAAGACCGCGATGCGCATCGGCTTACAGCCCCCAGACGTCGGTCACGCGCACGTGGCCGGTGCCGCCTTCCGGGTGGCGTACCTGGACCCAGCCGTCGGCCGGCGGCGTGACCAGCTCGAGCACCACGTCGGTGGCCGCCTCGAAGAGCTTGTCGGCGTCTCCGGCAGGCTGGGCGCGCACTGCCGCGCTGGGCCGGGCGACGACCATCAGCGTGCGCTGCGCGTGCAGCTTGTCGCGCTCGATCCAGCTGATGGCGCCTGCCGGGTCGCGCACCTTGATCCAGCGTTCGAGCTGGACCACGATCTCGACCGGCGTCCCCTCGGAAATGATGAACAGCTTGCGCCCCTGCGCGGACGGCGTCTCGTAGAGGATCGCCGGCTGCGCGACGGAACGGTATTCGATGGCCTGCGCGCTCGCGGCCGCGAGCGCCAGCAGGGCCGTGGCGACGAGGCTGCGGACGCGCATGCTCATGTCACTGCTCCTGTGCTTCGGTGGCCGTCTCGCGGCGCTGTTTCTGTTGCTGGTACATGGCCTCGAAATTGACCGGCTGCAACAGCACGGGCTGGAAGCCCGCGCGGGTCAGCGCATCCGAGACCGTCTCGCGTGCATACGGGAAGAGGATGTTGGGGCAGCCGACCATCATCACGCCCTCGAGTTCGTCCTCGGGGATGTTGCGCAACTGGAAGATGCCGGCTTGGGCAACTTCGACCAGGAACACGGTACGGCCGTCGGGCACGGTGGCCGAAACATTGGCGACGAGGCTGACCTCGTAGATGTGGTCCTCGATCTTCCTGCCGCTGGTGTTGAGTTCGACGTTGAGCTTGGTGTTCTCGAGCTCGAGGAAAATCTGCGGGGCGTGGGGAATCTCCAGCGAGAGATCCTTGACGAAGATCTTTTCGATCGAGAACGAGGGTTGGGTCTGTTCGGTCATTTGCGGGTCTTTTCAGGTCGGTGGTTCGTCGGGGTTTCAGGATTGCTGTGCGGACAGCAGCGGAATCAGCCGGCCGTCGCGGTCGAGTTCGTACAATTCGTCGCAGCCGCCGACATGGTAATCGCCGATGAAGATCTGCGGAACCGTCCGGCGCCCGGTGATCTGCATCATCTCGCCGCGCAGGCTGGGGTCGAGGTCGACGCGGATCTTTTCGACATCGGTCACGCCGCGTGTCTCGAGCAGTTGCTCCGCGCGCACGCAGAAAGGGCAGACTGCGCTGGTGTACATCTTCACGTGTGCGTTCATTTCTTTCCCTTGGCCTTGCGGCCGGTGGCCAGTGGCTGACCGCCCTTTTCCCATTCGGCGATGCCACCCTTGAGGTTGAACACCTGCTCGAAGCCGGCCTGGCGCAGCTTGGTCAATACGCCGCGGGAACGGTTGCCGGTGGCGCAGCACACGATCAGCGGCGAGTCCTTGAACTTCTTCAGTTCGGGGATGCGGCGGTCGAATTCGGACAGCGGGAAGTGGCGTGCATTGGGGATGTGGCCCTGTGCGTACTCTCCCTGCTCGCGCACGTCGATGACGATCGCGTCCTCGCGGTTGATCTTGTGGGTCGCAGCCATTGGAGCGAGCGAGCTGCGGTCGGTTGCCTGACGGATCGTGTCGACGATCAGGAAGGTGCTCGACGCGAGTGCGAGCAGCGTCCATTGCCAGTGTTCAGCCAGGAATTCCAATTCAGTACTCCGGTTACGGGGTTGGGTCAGCGTTCGCTGCAGAAGACCTCGCGCATCAGCCCGATCAGTTGCAGCGTGCGCTGGTCGACGACCCGGTAATAGACGCGGTTGGCGTCCTTGCGGGTCTGCAGCACGCCCTTGTCGCGCAGGATGGCGAGATGCTGGGAGATATTGCTCTGGGAGGTGCCGACGGCGTCGACGATGTCCTGGACGCAGACCTCGCCGTCGCCGAGAACGCACAGGATCTTCAGACGAAGCGGGTGGGCGATCGCCTTGAGCGCGCGCGCAGCGGTCTCGATATGTTCGTCCTTTTCGATCAACGTGAAGATGGAAGGTGTGGTCACGGTTGGCGTGTCAGGGTCGGGACAGAAAGACTAGTATAAAATATCGAGCCGGACTCGGGCAGGATCACTTTGCCCGTCGTGCCGGTTCGTCCAATTTCCGACCCGAGGCTTCATGTACAAGATCGTTCTGCTGCGACACGGCGAATCCGTCTGGAACAAGGAAAACCGCTTTACCGGATGGACCGACGTCGATCTGACCGACAAGGGTGTGTCGGAGGCCCACGGGGCAGGGCGGTTGCTCAGGCGCGAGGGCTTCGGCTTCGAACGCGCCTACACTTCGGTGCTCAAGCGCGCGATCAAGACGCTCAACATCGTGCTCGAGGAACTCGACCTGATGTGGCTGCCGGTGACGTATTCGTGGCGTCTGAACGAGCGCCACTACGGCGCGCTTCAGGGGCTGAACAAGGCCGAGACCGCGGAGCGCTTCGGTGACGACCAGGTGCTGGTCTGGCGGCGCTCCTACGGCACTTCGCCGCCACCTCTCGAGGACGGTGACGAGCGCCTGACCGTGGACGACCCGCGCTACGCGACGCTGCCGCGTGCGCGCTATCCGCGTGCCGAGTGCCTCAAGGATACCGTGGCGCGCTTTGTGCCTTACTGGGAGACGATGATCGTCCCGGACATTCTGGCCGGCCATCGTGTTCTCATCGTCGCTCACGGCAACAGCCTGCGCGCGCTCATCAAGTACCTCGACAGCATCTCCGACGAGGATATCGTCAAGCTCAACATCCCCACCGGACAGCCGCTGGTGTACGAGCTCGACGCCGATCTTCGGCCGTTGCGCAGCTACTACCTCGCCGAAGAGGATGTCATTCGCAAAGCCGAGGCCGAAGTCGCTGGCCACGGCGGTTCGCGCGAGTAAGTGTCCGCGGTGGGGCGCTTCCTGTTCCTGACGGCGGCGGTGTTGCTGCTGGGGACAACGCTGTCGGTGCCTGCTGCGATCGCGCAGGCCGACGCAATCGAGCGGCGACGTGCCGACCTGGACGAGCTGCAGCGCCGCATCCACGAGCTCGAGTCAGCGATCGAGGCCACGCAATCGGCCCACGCTGAAGCCTCCCGCGGGCTTGCCGAGGCTGAAGCTGCGGTGTCGTCCGTGCGGCGCAAGCTGCGCGACATCCTCGTCCGGCGCAAGGCAGCCGAGGCCAGCCTGGCCGAGCACGAGGCCGAGCGCGAGCGCGTCGGTGCACGCATCGAATCGCGACGCGAGGAACTGGCTTCGTTGCTGCGGCGTCACTACATGCAGGGTGGCAGCGATGTCGCTCCGTTCCTCTCCGGGCGGGATCCCAACCAGATTGCGCGTGACGCGCGCTACCTGGAGCACTTGGGGCGCGCGCGCATGGATTTGATCGAGGCGCTGCGCCGCGATCTTGCCGAGCAGGAGCGGCTGATCGCCGAGGTCGAGGTGCAGCGCGAGCGGATCGTTGCGCTCGAGGCCGAGCAGCGGCGCGAACAGCGCGCGCTCGAGAAGGTGCTGGCCGTGCGTGCGAAGACGGCGGCGGAGCTGGCGGGACGACTGCACGGACAGGAACGCGCGGTCGAGGCGCTGCGCGAGAACGAAGAGCAGTTGGCACGCGTGGTCGAGCTGATGCAGCGCCGCAGCGAGCAGGCGCGGCGTGCGCCGGCACCGTCACCGGCACAACCGGCTTCGCCACCGGTCACACGCATTGATACCGGACCACTGGCCGGGTCCACGCCGTCCGGGACGCCGTTCGCGAAATTGCGTGGTCGCCTGGGATTTCCGGTGCGCGGCGAACTCGCCGGCCGTTTCGGTGCTCCAAGGCCTGATGGAGGAACACGTTGGCGCGGCCTGTTCATTCGCGCCAACGCCGGCGAGCAGGTGCGTGCGGTCGCGGCCGGAGAGGTGGTCTTTTCCGAGTGGATGCGGGGCTACGGGAACCTCGTCATCGTGGATCACGGTAGCGAGTACATGAGCATCTACGCGAACAATGACGCGCTACTGCGCGTCGTCGGCGAGCGCATCGCCGGCGGTACGCCGATTGCCAGTGTGGGTGCCAGCGGAGGCGCCTGGGAATCGGGCTTATACTTTGAAATCCGGCATCGCGGAGAACCGGTGGATCCGCTGCGGTGGATACGCAGGCAATGAGCGCGCCGCGGACAGATCGATTGAAGGAGTCGTCATGCGCAGCAAGTTTCAGAAACTCGGCTTGATCCTGACCGGCCTGGTGGCCGGTGTCCTGATCAGCCTGAACTTTTCGGCCATTGCCGACCGCACGGCACCGGCGCCTTTGCCGGTCGACGAATTGCGCGCGTTCGCCGATGTCTTCAACGCGATCAAGCAAGGCTATGTCGAGCCGGTCGAGGACAAGGCGCTGATCAACCATGCGATCAGCGGCATGCTCAGCAATCTCGACCCGCACTCGGCCTATCTCGACGCGGAGGCCTTCAAGGAGCTGCGCGAGGGCACCCAGGGCGAGTTCGGCGGCCTGGGCATCGAGGTCGGCATGGAAGACGGCTTCGTCAAGGTCGTCTCGCCCATCGAGGACACGCCGGCCTTTCGCGCCGGCATCGAGGCGGGCGACCTGATCGTCAAGCTCGACGACACCCCGGTCAAGGGCATGACGCTGGCCGATGCGGTCAAGCGCATGCGCGGCAAGCCGGGCACCACGATCACGCTGACCATCATGCGCAAGGGCGAGTCGACGCCAATCGTCGAGCGCATCACGCGCGAGGTCATCCGCGTGCAGTCGGTGCGCTCCAAGGTTGTAGAGCCCGGCTTCGGATACCTGCGCGTGGCGCAGTTCCAGGAGAACACCGCCGCATCGGTCGTCGAGCACCTGGGCCGGCTCACCGAGGACGGTCCGCTGACCGGTCTGGTGCTGGACCTGCGCAACGATCCGGGTGGTCTGCTGCATGGCGCGGTGGGTGTATCCGCGGCCTTCCTGCCGCGCGACACGCTCGTGGTGTCCACCGACGGGCGTGCGCCGGACGCGCGCCGCGAGTATTTCGCCAGCCCCGACGATTATCTTCGCGGACGTCGCGACGACTTCATGAGTACGCTGCCCGCCTTCGCGCTCGACGTGCCGATGGTGGTACTGGTCAACGCCGGCAGTGCTTCGGCCAGCGAGATCGTCGCTGGCGCGCTGCAGGATCATGGCCGCGCCAAGGTGGTAGGTACCCAGACCTTCGGCAAGGGCTCGGTGCAGACCATCCTGCCCCTCAACAGCCAGTCCGCCATCAAGCTGACGACGGCGCGTTACTACACGCCGAACGGCCGCTCGATCCAGGCCAAGGGCATCGAGCCGGACATCGTCATCGAGGAGAGCGAGAACGGTTCGGCGCGTCGCGTGCGCGAGGCCGACCTGGTCGGTCACCTGATCGGCGCCGAAGAGCTCATGGAAGGCGAGGTGAAGGCGGGCGAAGTGCCGGTGGAAGAGGGCGAAGAGCGCCCGTCTGCGCCGCGCTTCGAACTCGGTGGCGAGGACGATTATCAGCTCTCCCAGGCCATCAGGCTTCTCAAGGGCGAGCAGATCGTCCAGAATGAAAGCGAGTGATCTGGTGGCCGGGAGCCCTTGATGCGGCGTGAAACCGCTTACAAGCTGGCGGGAAGGAATCACGAGCATCCGTCGCCGGGCAGCGGCCTGACGAAGGAGCGCGAGATTCGCTTCGCCGCATCACCGCCCGGACAGGTCGTCCGGGCGCGCGAGGCCCTGCGCACGCTCAAGGGGGTATCGGTTGTCGACAGCCCGTCGCCAAACGGGCTGTGCGTGCACTACTCGATTCTCGACTACTCGCTGGAGTTGCTCGAAGACGGCCTGCGCAATGCAGGCTTTCACCTCGACAACGGCCTGTACGCGAAGCTGGTGCGCGCGATCGTGTATTTCTGCGAGGAAACCCAGCGCCACAACCTGCTCTCGCCCGAACGCCTGATCAAGAAGTCCAACGAGGTCTACATCAACGTCTACGACCAGCATCCGCACGGCGATCACGACGACACGCCGGTTGAGCTGCGCGACTACAAGTAGGCCCTGGCGCGCCCTCCGTGGCGCGCTCCATCCCGCCTTTGCCGACGATGAACGACGATCAACTGCTCCGCTATAGCCGCCACATCCTGCTGCCCGAAATCGGTGTGGAGGGGCAGGAGGCATTGCTCGCTGCGCGGGTGCTGGTGCTCGGCGCCGGCGGGCTGGGGTCACCCGCCGCGATGTATCTGGCCGCGGCCGGCGTGGGCACGCTGGTGCTGGCGGACGACGACAGCGTCGACCTGACCAACCTGCAGCGCCAGATCCTGCACACGGCCGAGAGTGTCGGCGAGCCCAAGGTCGAATCGGGCCGGCGCACGCTCCATCGCCTCAATCCCGGCACGCAGGTCGAACCGCTGCATCTGCGGCTCGAGGGCGAGGCGCTCGACAAGCAGGTCGCACGGGCCGACGTGGTGCTCGACTGCTGCGACAACTTCGCCACGCGTCACGCGGTCAATCGTGCCTGCGTGCTGCATCGCAAGCCGCTCGTGTCGGGGGCGGCGATCCGCTTCGACGGGCAGATTTCGGTGTTCGATCTGCGCAATGAAGGGCCGTGCTATCACTGCCTGTTCCCGGAGGGCGAGGACGTCGAGGAGGTGCGCTGCGCGGTGATGGGCGTGTTCGCTCCGCTGACCGGCATCGTCGGCGCCACCCAGGCGGCCGAGGCGCTGAAACTGATCATCGGCTGCGGCACCTCGCTGGCCGGCCGCCTGCTGTTGCTCGACGGTCTGCGCATGGACTGGCGCAGCATCAACGTGCTGCGCGACCCGGACTGCGTTGTGTGTTCGGCGTCGCACGCTGTCGCCTGAGCCGTAACGACCTGGCTCACACCAGGATTTCAGCCGGCGGCGGATGCCCCAGAAAGGCCTGCGGGCTAGCGCTCGCGCCATAGGCGCCGGACTGGAACACCACCACCAGATCCCCCGGCTGCGCGTCGGCCAGCGCCAGGCGCTCGGCGAGCACGTCGAGTGGCGTGCACAGTGGCCCGACGACGTTGGCCACCAGCGTGCGTGGCGTGTCCATGCGATTGCCGATGGCCACGGGGAAGTTCTTGCGGATGACCTGCCCGAAGTTGCCAGAGGCCGCCAAGTGGTGGTTGAGTCCGCCGTCGCACACCAGGAAGACCTGACCGCGTGATTCCTTGCGGTCGACAACACGGCACACATATACCCCGGCCTCGCCCACCAGATAGCGGCCGAGCTCGAGCGCGAGACTGGCACCGGGCAACCGTGTGTCCGCCTCATCGAGCAGCGTCGCGAGATTGTCGGCGATCGGTGCCAGATCGAGGCGGCTATCGCCCGGAAAGTACGGGATGCCGAAGCCGCCCCCCAGATTGAGCACACGCACCGGTGCCGGGGCGTGCTCGGCCAGACGCACGGCCAGTTCGAACGACAGCCGTTGCGCCTCGACGATGGCATCGGCGCGCAGGTTCTGCGAGCCGGCGAAAATGTGGAAGCCCTCGAAGGCCAGCCCCATTCGGCCGATCTCGTCGAGCAGCGTCGGGACGGCCTCGGCATCGACGCCGAAGGGCTTGGCGCCACCGCCCATGCGCATGCCCGAACTCTTGAGTTCGAAGTCGGGATTGACGCGTACCGCCACGCGCGCCGCGCGGCCGCCGCGCGTGCCGATGTCGGCCAGTTCGCGCGCCTCTCGCAGGGATTCGATGTTGAGCAGCACGCCGGCTTCGACCGCGCGCTCCAGTTCGTCGCGCGACTTTCCCGGGCCGGCGAAGCTGATTGCGGCCGCGCTGCAGCCAGTATGCAGCGCCAGCGCGAGTTCTCCACCGGAGGCCACGTCCAGCCCGTCGACGCGAGTGGCCAGGTGGCGCACCAACTCGGGATGGGGATTGGCCTTGATGGCGTAGTGCAGTTCGATGCGCGCGGGCAGGGTCTTGCGCAATTCGCTTGCGCGCGCATCGAGCAGGGCGCGATCATAGGCAAAGAACGGTGTTCCGCCAGCGCGTGCTGCCAGTTCGCTCAGGGAAATGCCGCCGACGACGAGTTCTCCGTCGCGTACGACGAACTGGTCCATTGGTGCGTGTACGGGACTGGGTCTTGCGCCGGTCTCGCTCATGATTCCTCGCCGGCGCGCTCGGCGAGCGCCTTGCGGTCGATCTTGCCATTGGCGTTGCGCGGCAGCGGGCCGCTGCGCACTTCGATGTGCGCCGGCACCATGTAGGCCGGCACGCGTGCCCGGCATTCGGTCAGCAGCGCCTCGACGTCGACCGTGTCGCATGCCGGCGTGACGACGGCGTGGATGGTCTGGCCAAGGTTGGCGTCGGGCAGCCCGAAGGCCACGCATTCGCCGACCATGCGCGTGGCGTAGAGGACTTCCTCGATTTCGGTCGGACTGACGCGATAGCCCGAGGTCTTGATCATCTCGTCGCGCCGGCCGATGAAATACAGGTAGCCATCCTCGTCGCGCCGTACGGTGTCGCCCGAGAACACCGCGATCTCGGGCAGTACCAGCCCGTCGCAACGGCACGACAGGTGGGCGGGCAGCGCCCGGAAGCGCTCGGCCGTCTTTTCCACGTCGTTCCAGTAGCCCAGCGCCACCAGTGGGCCGCGCTGCACGAGCTCGCCCGGCTCGTGCGGCGCGCATTCGGAACCATCCTCGCGCAGCACCAGTACCTCGGCGTTGGGGATGGCCTTGCCGATCGAACCGGGACGCGCGTCGATGTCCTCGGGCGGCAGATAGGTCGCGCGGAAGGCTTCGGTCAGGCCGTACATCAGGTAGGGGCGGGTCGCCGGCAGCTTGGCGCGCAGCGTGCGCAGCGTGTCGAAAGGCATGCGCCCGCCGGTCGAGGCGATGTAGCGCAGATGCTCGTCCGTGCCCTGGGGCCAGTCCAGCCGCGCGAGCTGGATCCACAGTGCGGGTACGGCGGTCAGCCCGGTGATGCGTTCGCGCGTCACCGCCTTGAGCACGTCGCGCGGCAGCAGGTAGTTGAGCAGCACCACGCGCGCGCCGCAATGAAAGGCCGTGGTCAGTTGCGAGAAGCCCGCATCGAAGGACAGTGGAAGGGCGGCGAGCAACACGTCGTCGGCGCGGTTGGCCAGATACTGCGACACGCTCTGCGCGCCGGCAACGAGGTTGCGGTGCGAGAGCACCACGCCTTTGGGGCGTCCGGTGCTGCCCGATGTGTAGAGAACGGCCGCCATGTCGCTGTCGATGACGCGGCTGCCCGGGTGTGCGGGCGCGTCCAGCAGTTCTGCCCAGCGGTGTGTGGTCGTGCCCTCGAAGCGAGGCAGCTCTTCCAGTTCCCCGGTGACCACGATCTGACGCAGGTCGTGACAGCGCGTCAGCGTGCGTTCGAGGAGTGGTAGGCGCTCGGCGCTGGTGACCAGCACGCGCACGTTGCAGTCGCGCAGGATGTGGCCGACCTGCTCGGGCTTGAGCAGCGGATTGAGCGGCACGAAGGTGCCGCCTGCGGCAGTCGTGCCAAAGGCCGCGGCGACGAACTCCGGTCGCTTGTCCAGATAGATCGCGACGCGCTCGCCACGCGCCAGTCCGAAACTGGCCAGCCCGCCGGCCACGCCCTGGCACAAGGTGGCGAGCTCGGCGTAGTCGAGCGTGCGCGCGCCGGCGGTCAGCGCGCTCGCGTCGGGCGTGCGATGGGCTGCGGCGAGGACCAGTTCGTGCAGCAAGGTGGTGCTGTTCATGCGGCTCCGTGGGGCAGGCGTGAGCGGATCGTCGGTTGGACGCGAGAGTGCAAGTATAATGCGCGACTCGCCGTCTGCCGCCCGTGCAGCCGACGGCCAACGATGAGGCTGGTTATTTGAACACGCAGCACACAGTCCTGCAGTTGCTTGACGAGGTTCTCGCGCTCGATGGTCGAGGGCTGGCCTTCGAGCGTTCGACGCCGTTGCTCGGCAGCGTGCCCGAACTCGATTCGATGGCGGTGCTGGCGGTCATCCAGGAGATCGAGATCCGCTTCGGCATCGAGGTGCCCGACGACGAAGTCGACGGCAGTTCGTTCGAGACCGTTGGCACCGTCGTCGATTTCGTCGAGCGTCTATCAAAGCGCTGAGCGCCTTCGTTCCTTGCCGTTTGGGTGGCGCGCGGATTCAGTTCCGATGGCCTGCCGCAACGAAATGCGGGTTGTCGAATCCCGGCTTGCCATAGCCCAGAGGGCTGCCGTCGACCGTGTCGACAAAGCCGCCGGCGGCCGCGAGCACCGCATGTCCGGCTGCGATGTCCCATTCCATGGTGCGACCCAGGCGCGGGTAAAGATCGGCCTCTCCGGCCGCCACCAGACACAGCTTGAGCGACGAACCCGCCCCGATACGCTGCGCGATTCTGCGCCCGTCCAGAAAGGCGTCGAGCGCGTCGGCGTCCCCATGTGAACGACTTGCGACCACCGTCAGGCCCTCGGCGGGCGCGACGCGCGTGGCGATTGCGCGTCGTTTCCCTGCGTCCTCGACGAAGGCTCCGACGCCGGCCGCACCGGCGAACAGGCGGTCGAGCGCCGGCGCGAACACCACGCCGATCGTGGGCTCGCCGTTCTCGACGAGCGCGATGTTGACGGTGAATTCGCCGTTGCGCGAGATGAACGCGCGCGTGCCGTCGAGC
>JACESY010000084.1 GCA_013911595.1 Azoarcus sp. | reverse complement strand
GTGCACGACATCGCGGTGCTGCCTGCCCACCGCCGCCGCGGCCTCGCCCGCGCGCTGCTCGCCGCAGCCGAGGAAGCCGCCCGCCAGCGAGGCTGCTGCAAGCTCACGCTGGAAGTGCTGTCGAACAACCATGCGGCGATGGCGGCCTACGCACAACAGGGCTTCGCACCCTACGAACTCGACCCGGCAGCGGGGCAGGCAGTGGCATTGCAGAAGTGGTTGTAAGCAGGATGGGCCAGCGGTGAGCACGCCACGTAGGGTATAATCCCGGCCTTTGTTTCGCTTCAAAAACAGGATCTTCCGTGCTCGTTGCAGCCAACATCACCATGCAGTTCGGGGCCAAGCCCCTTTTCGAGAATGTCTCCGTCAAATTCGGTGACGGCAACCGTTACGGCCTGATCGGGGCCAACGGGGCGGGCAAGTCGACCTTCATGAAGATCCTGTGCGGCCTGCTCGAGCCGTCGGCCGGCAACGTCTCCAAGGAGCCGATGGAGCGCATGGCCTATCTGCGCCAGGATCAGTTCGCGTTTGAAGACTCGCGCGTGCTCGACGTGGTGATGATGGGTCACGAGGAAATGTGGGCGTGCATGCAGGAGAAGGACGCCATCTACATGAACCCGGAGGCGACCGAAGACGACTTCATGCACGCGGCCGAGCTTGAGGGCAAGTTCGCCGAATACGACGGCTACACGGCCGAGGCGCGCGCCGGTGAGCTGCTGCTGGGCGTGGGCATCCCGATCGAGCAGCATGACGGACCGATGCGCGACGTTGCTCCCGGCTGGAAGCTGCGCGTGTTGCTGTGCCAGGCGCTGTTCGCCAACCCGGACATCCTGCTGCTCGACGAGCCGACCAACAACCTCGACATCAACACCATCCGCTGGCTGGAAGACGTACTCAACAACCGCGACTGCACGATGGTCATCATCTCGCACGACCGCCACTTCCTGAACCAGGTGTGCACGCACATGGCCGACCTGGACTACGGCACGATCACCGTGTACGCCGGCAACTACGACGACTACATGGAAGCCTCGGTGATGGCGCGCCAGCGCCAGCAGGCGGCCAACGCCCGCGCCAAGGAGAAGATCCAGGATCTGCAGGACTTCGTGCGCCGCTTCTCGGCCAACAAGTCCAAGGCCAAGCAGGCCACCAGCCGGATGAAGCTGATCGACAAGCTCAAGCCCGAGGACGTGAAACCGTCGAGCCGCCAGTACCCGTTCATCCGCTTCGAGTACGACAACAAGGACAAGCTGCACCGCCTGGCCTGCGAGATCGAGAACCTCAGCTTCGCCTACGAGGGCATGGAGCGTCCGCTGATCGACCACTTCTCGATGGCCATCGAGGCCGGCGAGAAGATCGCCATCATCGGCGAGAACGGTGTCGGCAAGACCACGCTGCTCAAGCTGTTGATGGGCGAGCTCACGCCCCAGAAGGGAAAGATCAAGTGGGCCGAGAAGGCCAATCCGGGCTACTACGCGCAAGACCACTCGGCCGAGTTCGCCGGCCGCGAAAGCCTCACCGAATGGGTGTACGAATACGCGCGCGTGACCGCCGAGGCCACCGGCGAGGAGCTCGAGACGCTGATCCGCGGCACGCTGGGCCGGCTGCTGTTCTCCGGCGACGAGGTGAAGAAGCCGGTCAACGTGATCTCCGGCGGCGAACAGGGCCGCATGCTGTTCGGCAAGCTGATGCTCACCCGCCCCAACGTACTGGTGATGGACGAGCCGACCAACCACCTGGACATGGAATCGATCGAGTCGCTCAACACCTCGCTGGAGAAATTCCCCGGTACGTTCATCTTCGTGTCGCACGACCGCGAGTTCGTCTCGTCGCTGGCCACGCGCATCGTCGAGATCAAGCTCGACGGCAGCATCGTCGACTACCGCGGCAGCTACGAGGAATACCTCGCCAGCCTCGGATTCGCGTGACATTCGGCTAGAATCCATCCCGATGATCGGCACCTTCCTGATTACCCACGGCACGCTCGGCGAATCGCTGATCCAGTGCGTAAGCCACGTGCTCAACAAGCGCCCGGCGCAGATCGTGCAACTGGGCGTGTGCCCGCAGGACGATCCGCTGGACCTGCTGCCGGTCGCGCGGCGCATGCTTGACTGGGTCGACGAGGGCTCGGGCGTACTGGTGCTGACCGACATCTTCGGCGCGACACCGGCCAACATCGCCGTCAAGCTGCTCGAAACGGGTCGCATCGAAGGCATTGCCGGCGTGAACCTGCCGATGCTGCTGCGCGTGCTGACCTACCGCGAGCGCGACATGGACACGCTGTTGCACCGCGCCATCGGCGGCGGCTGCGACGGCGTGATGCACATGAAGTAAGCCACCGCCCTTCATCCGAACGAGACCCCCCCGATGCCACGCAAGGAAGTCGAAATCATCAACAAGCTCGGCCTGCATGCGCGCGCCTCGGCCAAGCTCACGCAGACCGCCAGCCGCTTCGACTCCGAGGTGTGGATGGAGCGCGACGGGCGCCGCGTCAACGCCAAGAGCATCATGGGGGTGATGATGCTGGCCGCGGCCAAGGGCACGACGGTCGTCATCGATACCGAGGGTGCCGATGCCGGCGAGGCGATGCAGGCGCTGGAAGAACTGATCGCCGATCGCTTCGGCGAGGAGGAGTGAGCGCGTGAGCTTCACGATCCACGGCCTGCCGGTCTCCCAGGGCATTGCCATCGGCCACGCGCACCTGGTCTCGCGCGCGCTGCTCGAGGTCAATCACTACCATGTGGCCGAACGCCACGTCGCCGACGAGGTGCGCCGCCTCGACGACGCGGTGGCCGCCGTCCGGGACGAGTTGGGCACGCTCAAGCTCACCGCTGCAAGCTCGCACGCGCACGGCGAAGTCGGCGCCTTCGTCGACCTGCAACTGATCATGCTTGCCGATCCGCTGCTGGTGGATGCGGCACGCACGCTGATCCAGGAGCGCCGCTGCAACGCCGAATGGGCGATGGTTCAGCAGATGGAGCACCTGGTTGCACAGTTCGAGCAGATCGAGGATTCCTACCTGCGCGAGCGCAAGGCCGACGTCGTGCAGGTCGTCGAGCGCGTGGTCAAGAGCCTCATCGGCCACCCCGGCCACCTGCCGCCAAAGCGCCGCGACGGCCTGGGCACCATCATCGTCGCCCACGACCTGTCGCCGGCCGACACCATCGGCTTTCGCGACCACAACATCGCCGGCTTCCTGACCGACATCGGCGGTCCCACCAGCCATACCGCAATCGTCGCGCGCACGCTGGCGATCCCGGCGGTGGTCGGCCTGCACCGCATCCGCGAACTGGTCGAGGAAAACGAGCTGATCATCATCGACGGCACGTTGGGCATCGTCATCGTCGATCCCGACGAAGCCATCGTCGAGGAATACCGGCTGCGCCGCAGCGAACTGGAACTGAAGCGCTCGCGCCTCAAACTGTTGCGCGACACGCCGGCGAACACGCTCGACGGACGCGCCATCTCGCTGCTTGCGAACATCGAGGGGCCGGGCGACGTCACCCACATCCGCTCGGCCAACGCCGACGGTGTCGGCCTGTACCGCACCGAATTCCTGTTCATGGGGCGCGAGGACCTGCCCGGCGAGGACGAGCAGTTCGAGGCCTACCGCACGGTGCTCAAGGCACTCGCCGGCCGCCCGGTGACGATCCGCACCTTCGACGTCGGCGCCGACAAGATGCTGTCCGTGCAGAACCAGCGCGAGGAGCCCAACCCCGCGCTGGGCCTGCGCGCGATTCGCTTCTCTCTGTCCGAGCCGCAGATGTTCCGCACCCAGTTGCGCGCACTGCTGCGCGCCTCGGCCTACGGTCAGTTGCGCATCATGATTCCGATGATCTCGCACGTGCAGGAACTCGACCAGGCGCTGGCGATGATCGCGCTCGCGCGTGACGAGCTGCTCGCCGAGAATCGCAAGATCGCCGACCGGGTCGAGATCGGGGCGATGATCGAGGTGCCCGCTGCGGCGCTGGCGATCGGCATGTTCAAGAAGCGCGTGTCCTTCCTGTCGCTGGGCACCAACGACCTGATCCAGTACACGCTGGCCATCGACCGCACCGACGACGCCGTGGTGCATCTGTACGACCCGCTGCATCCGGCGGTGCTCAAGCTCATTGCCGGCACCATCCAGGCGGGCACGCGGCTGGGCATGTCGGTGTCGGTCTGCGGCGAGATGGCGGGCGACCCGAACTACACGCGATTGCTGCTCGGCATGGGGCTGCGCGAATTCTCGATGCACCCGACCAATGTGCTCGAGATCAAGCAGCAACTGCTGCACGCCGACTACTCGGAGCTGGCGCCGCGCGTGCAGCGCATCCTGCGCATGGAGGAGCCGGCGCGGCTGCGCGAAGCGGTGATGCGCCTGGCCAATTGACTTTTGCCTACGGCGACGTTACCTTCCGATCCATAGCGCCGATTTGAACTACAGCTTGCGGGCGCTCAATAAATCCGGCTAAAGCGAGGGCGACCCTGTCCGCGTCTCAAGCCGGCAGGGTTTTTTCGTTTACAGCGCAGAACATGATCCAGTCCCAATCGGTCGGTGTCGTCACCCCGCAGCGGGTAGTCTTCGATGAGCCACTCGCTCTCAAGAGCGGTGCGGTGCTGCCGTCCTATGCCCTCACCTTCGAGACCTACGGCGAACTCAACGCGGATCGCAGCAATGCCGTGCTGGTGTGTCACGCGCTGTCGGGTTCGCACCACGTTGCCGGCCACTATGCCGACGATCCCGGCAACATCGGCTGGTGGGACAACCTAGTCGGCCCCGGCAAGCCGCTCGATACCCGCGAGTTCTTCGTCATCGGCGTCAACAACCTCGGTGGCTGTTTCGGCTCGACCGGCCCGGCCTCGATCAACCCCGCCACCGGCCGGCACTGGGGCGCAGACTTCCCGTTCATCACGGTCGAGGACTGGGTCGCGACCCAGGCGCGGCTGGCTGACCATCTGGGTATCGAGCGCTTCGCCGCGGTGGTCGGCGGCAGCTTGGGCGGCATGCAGGCGATCTCGTGGGCGCTGCAGTATCCGGATCGCGTGGCCAACGTCGCGGCGATCGCCTCGGCGCCCAAGCTCACCGCGCAGAACATTGCCTTCAACGAGGTCGCGCGTCAGGCCATCCTGACCGACCCGGATTTTCACGGCGGCAACTACTACCAGCACGACATGGTGCCGGTGCGCGGCCTGCGCTTGGCGCGCATGATCGGCCACATCACCTATTTGTCGGACGATTCGCTGGCCGAGAAATTCGGCCGCGCGCTGCGTCACGGAAAGCACATCTACAGCTACGACATCGAGTTCGAGATCGAGTCCTATCTGCGCTACCAGGGCGACAAGTTCTCGCGCCAGTTCGACGCCAACACCTATCTGCTGACCACCAAGGCGCTCGACTATTTCGATCCGGCCTTCGATCACGACGGCAACCTGTCCGCGGCCTTCGCGCGCTGCAAGGCAGACTTCCTGGTGGTGTCGTTCTCGACCGACTGGCGCTTCGCGCCCGAGCGTTCGCGCGAAATCGTCTACGCGCTGCTGCACAACCGCCGCAACGTGAGCTACGCGGAGATTCCGAGCGGCGCCGGCCACGACGCCTTCCTGCTCGACGATGCGCACTACCACGCGGTACTGCGCAGCTATTTCGGACGGATGAAACGATGAGCCCGACGACCTATCGCTTCGATTTCGACGTGATCGCCGCGTGGATCTCACCCGGCGAGACGGTGCTCGACCTGGGCTGCGGCGACGGCAGCCTGCTGGCCCATCTGGTGGAGACCCGCGGCGTGCGTGGCTGGGGCGTCGAGAACGACCCGGACAACCTCGTCGCCTGCGTGACCAACGGCGTCAACGTCATCCAGGTGGACCTCGAAAAGGGGCTGGCCGGCTTCGAGGACGGCTTCTTCGACCACGTCATCATGAGCCTGTCGCTGCAGACCATCCACAACACGCGCGCGATCCTCGACGAGATGCTGCGCGTCGGCCACGAGGCCGTCGTGAGCTTCCCCAACTTCGGCTACTGGCGCCACCGCCAGAGCATCATGAACGGGCGCATGCCGGTCTCCGAGAGCCTGCCGCACCAGTGGTTCAACACGCCCAACGTGCGCTTCTTCACGATCGCCGACTTCGAGGCGCTGTGTGCAGACGCAGGCATCGCGGTGCGCGAACGCCTCGCCTTCGACGATGACCGTCCGGTCATCGAGGAAGCCAACTTCATGGCCAATTTCGCCGTCTTCCGGTTGGGACGAAGCTGATCAGCCGTCGCGCGCCACGGTGAAGGCCTCGACGTCGACGATGACCGTCTCGCCCTCGCGCAGGGCCGCGACCGCGTTCGCGTAGCGTTGCGCCCAGGACGCATCGGCATCGAAACCGGCTGCACCGGCCGCGCGTGTCACCCCCAGGATCAGATCCACCGCCAGCAGCTTGCCCATCGGATTGGTCGGCTCGCAGTCGAGCGCATCGAAGGCCTCGAGCAGCCAGGCGCGCGCCTCCTCGGCGTCGGGGATGGCGACCTCCTGGCCCCCGATCTCGAAGCTGCGCTGCGTACTGCGGTCGAACGACACGATCACGCGTCGCATGCCCGAACCTCCGAAAGTCTGCTCACGCTGGCATTGTCGGCCCCGGCCGGATCGCGATCAAGTGCGCACTGTGCCCTGATCCGCAACAGGTTTCGCTTGTAATCACACGGCATGGCAGGGAAAATTCCGGGTCACGCACCCCAACCGGACGCCCGTCGCAGGGCCGACGGCAACGATTCCCGACGGGTCGCAGGCTGGAGTAGCGAATGCATCGAGCACTAGAGGGTCCGGACGGCAAGCCCGGGCGCGTCGCTGACGCGCCCGTAGCGCCTGTGCCGACGCCCCTGGAAGCGATCTCCGAACATCTCGCGGCCATGCGCATCGCCGAATCCAGCCACCTCGTCGGTGCCTGGGCGCACGACCTGACGGCCGACCGCGTCATCTGGTCCGAGACCTTCCGCGCGATGCTCGACATCCCGCGTACCGAGATGCCCTCGCTCGAAGGCTTCGTCGCGCGCGTGCACCCGGCCGACCGCGACAGCGTACTCGATCATCTGCGTCGCGTGCTCGACGGCGAGGACGGCACCGGCTTCTGCTTCCGCATCGAGCGCAACGGCGGCTGCGCCCATTTCGAGGCGCGCATCGTCATCGACCGCGACCGCGAGGGCCGCCCCACACGCGCCCACGGCACCATCCAGGACATCACCGAACGACGCATCGCCGAAGAGGAACTGCGCCGCAAGAGCGTCTACCTGAACGCCATCCTCGACCACCTGCCGCAGGCCATCAGCGTGTTCGACGAACAACTGCGGCTGCAGTGCTGGAACGGCCGCTTCGCCGAAGTCATCGGCGTACCGCCACAGATGCTGGACTACAACGCGTGCTTCGAGGACATCTATCGCGTGCCGGCCGAGCGCGGCGAGTTCGGCCCCGGCGACCCGGACGAACTGGTCGAACAGCGCCGACGTCTGGCGGCAAGCTTCGAGCCGTTGCTGTTCGAGCGCACGCGCACCGACGGACGAACGCTGCTGATCGCGCGCGAACCGCTGTACATCGACGGTCGCGTGGCCGGCCTGGTGACGACCTACACCGACATCTCCGAGCGCAAGCGCATCGAGGCCGAGGTCCGCCATCTGGCCCATCACGACGCGCTCACCGGACTGGCCAACCGCTGCCTGCTCGACGCCCGCCTGCAGCAGGCCATCGCCGACGCTCGGCGCGGCAACCAGCAACTGGCCGTGCTCTTCCTCGATCTGGACCGCTTCAAGAACATCAACGACTCTCTCGGGCACCATGTTGGCGACGCGCTGCTGATGCAGGTGGCCGACCGGCTGCGCGCCGAGATGCGCGAGACCGATACCGTGGCGCGACTGGGAGGCGACGAGTTCGTCATCGCGCTGCAGGGCATCGGCGGTGCAAGCGACGTCGCACGCATGACCGAGTCCCTGCTCGAACGCCTGTCCGCAGCCTACATGGTCGACGGCACGGAACTGCACGCGACGCCATCGATCGGCATCAGTCTGTTCCCGGCCGACGGCATGGACGCCAACACCCTGCTGCGCAATGCCGACGCCGCGATGTACCACGCCAAGGCGCTGGGGCGGGCCAACTACCAGTTCTTCACCGACGCACTCAACCAGAGCACAACCGCCCGGCTGGAGCTCGAGAATCGCCTGCGCCGCGCGATCGGCAGCAACGAATTCGAGCTGTGGTACCAGCCGCTGCTCGACGCTTCGGGCACCACCCTCAACGGTTTCGAGGCGCTTTTGCGCTGGCGTTCCGACAGCGAGACCCTGCACCTGCCATCGACCTTCATCCCGATCGCCGAAGACACCGGGATGATCGTCGAGCTGGGCCGCTGGGTGTTGCGCGAGGCCTGCGTGCAGGCACAGCGCTGGTCCGAGTTCGGTCCGGGCCGACCGCGCATCTCGGTGAACCTGTCGGCGCGCCAGCTACGCGATGTGCGCTTCGCCGACACCGTTGCCGACATCCTCGCCGAGACCGGGCTGGAGCCGTCGATGCTGGAACTCGAGATCACCGAGTCTTCGGTCATGGACCGCCCCGACGAGGCCGTGGCCCTGCTGCACCGGCTCAAGCAGCTCGGCGTGGGCATCGCCATCGACGACTTCGGTACCGGCTACTCGTCGTTGTCGTATCTGAAGATGTTCCCGCTCGACCGGCTCAAGATCGACGGCTCCTTCGTCTGCGACATCGACAACGACCCCAACGACTCGGCCATCGTCTCGGCCGCCGTGTCGCTGGCCCACAACCTGGGCCTGCCGGTGGTCGCCGAGGGCGTCGAGACCGCCGCACAGGCGCTGCATCTGGCGCGGCTCGGCTGCGACGAACTGCAGGGCTTTCACTTCTCGCGCCCGATGCCGGCGCTCGAAGCCGACGCGATGCTGCGCATGCAGTCGTGGTGACCGACGTCCACGCGGGACATCTGCAATAATCGGGGCCTCGCTTCGACCCCGACGGACCCATCCCGCGTGCCCGACACCGAACAACGCCCGAGCTGGCGGCAGGCTCTGCTCAACCGCCGCACGCTGGTGTGCATCTTCACCGGCTTCAGTTCCGGCCTGCCGCTATTCCTGCTGTTTTCCCTGCTGCCCGCATGGCTCAAGACCGAGGGCCTGAGCCTGAAGGTGATCGGCGCCTTTGCGCTGATTCAGTTTCCCTACACCTGGAAATTCCTGTGGGCACCGCTGCTCGACCGCTACGGCATCCTGCCGTGGCTGGGCCGGCGCCGCAGCTGGATGCTGGTGTCGCAGATCGGCCTGGTCGGTGCCATCGCCTGGCTCGGCCACCTGTCGCCGACCGAGCACCTCGGCATGGT
This sequence comes from Azoarcus sp., assembly GCA_013911595.1. Lineage (GTDB taxonomy): Bacteria > Pseudomonadota > Gammaproteobacteria > Burkholderiales > Rhodocyclaceae > Pseudazoarcus. Next base: position 3,072 of record JACESY010000084.1, on the reverse strand, counting down.
CGTTGCACTGACCACCACGCTGGCCTTTCTGTCGGCCACGCAGGACATCGCGCTCGACGCCTTTCGCCGCGAAATTCTGCCGGATGTCGAACTCGGGCTGGGCAACGCCATCCACGTCAATGCCTATCGCATTGCCGGCCTGGTGCCCGGCTCGCTGTCGCTGATCCTGGCCGACCACCTGCCATGGGCGCAGGTCTTCCTGATCACCTCGCTGTTCATGCTGCCCGGCCTGATGATGACGCTGATGGTCAAGGAGCCGGCCGCGGCCGCGCTGGCTCCGCGCACGCTGCGTGCCGCCGTGGTCGAGCCCTTTCAGGAGTTCTTCAGCCGCCACGGCATCCAGTCGGCGCTGCTGGTGCTGTCCTTCCTGTTCTTCTACAAGGTGGGCGATTCGCTGGCCGCGGCGCTGGCCACGCCGTTCTATCTCGACATGGGCTTCACGATGACCGAGATCGGCGTGGTCGCCAAGAACGCCAGCCTGTGGCCGATGGTCATCGGCGGCATCCTCGGCGGACTGTGGATGCTCAGGCTCGGCATCAACCGCGCGCTGTGGATTTTCGGCGTCGCGCAGGTGGTGTCCACCGCCGGCTTCGTGTGGCTGGCCTGGATGGGGCCGGCCGAAGCCGACGCCGCCCGCCTGGCCGCGCTGGCCGTGGTGATCACCTTCGAGTCGCTCGGCGCCGGGCTGGGTACGGCGGCGTTCGTGGCCTTCATCGCACGCACCACTCACCCGGCCTACACCGCCACCCAGTTCGCGCTGTTCACCAGTCTGATGGCGGTGCCGCGCACCTTCGTCAACGCCACCTCGGGATGGCTGGTGGAGAACATCGGCTGGGTGGATTTCTTCAGCCTGTGCGTGCTGATCGCCATCCCCGGCATGTTGCTGCTGCTCAAGGTCGCGCCCTGGGACGGCGAACAGGCCGCCAACGACGCCATGCCGGTTCGCTCCGGCGGCAAATGAACAAACCGACATGACGCATACCGATACTGCCCGCGCCGCCATTGCTGCCGCGCGCACGCTCTCCGACGCCCTCGCACCGATGCGTTTCGCACCGCCGGTGAGTCACGTATATGACCCGCTGACCTACGCCTGGGCTGTGCATGAAGCGTATCTGGCGCGCTTTGCCGCAGCACCCAAACGCGTGGTCTTCCTCGGCATGAACCCCGGCCCCTTCGGCATGGCGCAGACCGGCGTACCGTTTGGCGAGATCGAGGCCGTTCGCGACTGGATGGGTCTGTCCGGCGAAGTCACGAAGCCGCCGCTGGAGAATCCCAAGCGCCCGGTCGAAGGTTTTTCCTGCCCGCGTTCCGAGGTTTCGGGCCGCCGCCTGTGGGGCCTGTTCCGCGAACGTTTTGGCACGCCAGACGCTTTCGCGCGCGAGCACTTCGTCGCCAACTATTGCCCGCTGGCCTTCTTCGACGACGGGCGTAACCTCACCCCGGACAAGCTGCCGGCAGCCGAGGCCGGGCCGCTGATGACCGCCTGCGACGCGCATCTCGTGGAACTCGTCGAGGCGCTGCAGCCCGAGTGGGTCATCGGCATCGGTGCCTGGGCCGAGCGACGCGCTGCCACGGCACTGGCCAGGCGCGATCTACGCATCGGGCGCGTGCTGCATCCAAGCCCGGCCAGCCCTGCCGCCAACCGCGGCTGGAGCGACGCTGCCAGCCAGCAACTGGTCGCGTTGGGCATCTGGTCGCAATGAGACGACCGTCGGGCAGGTAAGCCAAGCGCACCTGCCATCCGCGCACATCAAACACCCACCACCCGCGTCAGGTGCGCGCCTGCGGCGCTTATCTGACCTACGAACGCCGGCCGGCGCGGTAAAATCGGGGCCTGGCGAATAGCAGGCAGAGAGCATGAGCGACATCGAACAACTCTTCGACAACAACCGCAAATGGGCCGCGCGCCGCATCGAGGAAGACCCCGACTTCTTCCTGCGCCTGGCGCGCCAGCAGTCGCCCGAGTACCTTTGGATCGGCTGCTCGGACAGCCGGGTGCCGGCCAACCAGATCATCGATCTCGATCCCGGCGAAGTCTTCGTGCATCGCAACATCGCCAACGTCGTGGTGCACACCGACCTGAACGCGTTGTCAGTGATCCAGTTCGCCGTCGACGTGCTGCGCGTAAAGCACGTGCTGGTAGTCGGCCACTACGGCTGCGGCGGCGTGGCCGCGGCGATGGACGACGCGAAAGTCGGCCTGGTCGAGAACTGGCTGCGTCACGTGCAGGATGTGCGCGACCGCAACATCGCGCTGCTCGACGCGCTCGAGGCGCCGGCCCAGCGCCGCGACCGCCTGTGCGAGCTCAACGTGATGCAGCAGGTGGTCAACATCAGCCACAACTCGGTCATGCGCGAGGCCTGGGCGCGCGGCCAGAAGGTCACGCTGCATGGCTGGTGCTATTCGCTCGCGGACGGGCTGGTCCGCGACCTGGGCATGAGTTCGCGCAGCCGCGAGGAAGCCGATGCGCGCTTCCTGCAGGCCTGCGAGCGCATGCGGTCGCAACTCTGAAGCCTGCGATGCGCATCGGCATCGATCTGGGCGGCAGCAAGATCGAACTGGTCGCGCTCGACGACGCGGGCGCAACCCTGCACCGCGAACGCATCGCAACCCCGGCCGGGGACTACGCCGCCACCGTGGATGCCATCGTCGCACTGGTGACGCGCTGCGAGCGCACCATCGGAGCGCGCGCAAGCGTCGGCATCGGCACGCCGGGCTCACTCTCGCCGGCGACCGGCCTGGTTCGCAATGCCAATTCCACCTGCCTGAACGGTCGCGCACTCAACCGTGATCTGGCCATCCGGCTGGGACGCGAGGTGCGCATCGCCAACGACGCGAACTGCCTTGCCATGTCGGAAGCCACTGACGGCGCGGGTGCCGGCGCGCGCTGCGTGTTCGGGGTGATCCTGGGTACCGGCGTGGGTGGCGGCATCGTCGTCGACGGACGTCTGCTCACCGGCGCCAACGCAATCGCCGGCGAATGGGGACACATCCCCCTGCCGGCGCCGGACGCGTCCGATACGCCTGCGCGGCGCTGCTATTGCGGGCGTACGAACTGCATCGAGACCTGGC
>JACESY010000083.1 GCA_013911595.1 Azoarcus sp. | reverse complement strand
CTCATCTTCGGCCCCATCCGACTCGTCGTTCGCGTCGGCCTCGACGCCCTCCTCGCTGTCCTCGTCGTCATCCTCCCGCTCGGCTTCTTCCAGTTCCAGACCGAGACCCGAGAGCACCTTGGCGAGCGCCTCAACATCGGCCTCGATGACGAGAATGTCGCCCGCGCGGACGAGGCGTCCGCCACTGGGTGCGGTCATGCGCACCTCGTTGCGAACCAGGCCGACGATCTGCGCGTCAGCCGCTTCGAGTTCGGCTTCGATCTCGGCCAGACGCATGCCGTCGGCCTTGGCCTCGTCGGGAACGCGCACTTCGGTGAGATAGGCGCCGGTGTCGAAGCCGGCCGCACCGGCGTGTTCACGCCGCGGTACCAGCCGCCAGCCGAGTAGAGCGATGAAGGCCACGCCGACGACCATCAGCGGCAGACCGACCCAGGTGAAGTCGAACATGCCAAAACCGCTCATGCCCTCGACATCGGCACGAAAGCCCGAGACGATCAGGTTCGGCGGCGTGCCGATGAGCGTCGTCGTGCCCCCCAGGATGGACGCGAAGGCCAACGGCATCAGAACCTTGCCCGGCGGCAGTTCGAGGCGTGTGGCCAGTTGCATTGCCACCGGCATCAGCAGGGCGAGCGCACCGACATTGTTCATGAAGCCCGACAACACGGCGGCAAGCAGAGTCAGTGCGGCGATGCTCGCCGTAGGGCCGGCTTCGGCCGGCAACACCTTGCGGGTGAGCGCATCCACCGCCCCGGAGACCTGCAGCGCACGGCTGAGGACCAGCACGCAGGCCACCGTCACCACCGCCGGATGACCGAAGCCGGCGAAGGCATCGGCCGGCTCGACCAGGCCGGCGACGACGCAGGCCAGCAGTGCGCCGACCGCGACCATGTCGTGGCGCCAACGCCCCCACAGGAACATCGCCACGGTCGCGAGCAGGATGGCGAGGATGACTGTCTGGCCCGTGTCCATGCCCGAGCCCCTCTCAGACCTCGCCCGCGACGAGCGTCTTGCGCACGCGCGCCAGCTCTGCGCGGCGCGCCTTGTCGGTGGCCGGGTAGGCCAGCTCCAGGGATTCGAGCGTGTCGCGGATGATCTGAGAGACGATCAGGCGCGCATTCTTCTTGTCGTCGGCCGGCACGACGTACCACGGCGCCTGCTCCGTACTGGTGGCCGAAAGGCATTGGGCATAGGCCTGCATGTACGCATCCCAGTGCCGGCGCTGCTCGAGATCGGCGTCGGCGAACTTCCAGTTCTTGTCCGGGTCGTCGATACGCGCAATGAAGCGGCGGCACTGTTCGTCCTTTGACAGGTGCAGGAAGAACTTGACGATGCGCATGCCGTTGCGGTGCAAGTGCGCCTCGGATTCGACGATGGAGCGGTAGCGCTGCTGCCAGAAATCGTCGCGCGCGCGCTCGCGCTCGGGCAGCTTCTGCGCATCGAGGATCTCGGGGCGCACGCGCACGATCAGCACTTCCTCGTAATAGGAGCGGTTGAAGATGCCGATGCGACCACGTTCGGGCAGGCGGCAATGGGTGCGCCACAGGAAGTCGTGGTCCAGCTCCTGCGCGCTCGGGTGCTTGAAGCTGTGCACCTCGCAGCCTTGCGGATTGACGCCGGACATGACGTGGCGGATTGCGCCATCCTTGCCGGCCGCGTCCATGGCCTGGAAGATCAGCAGCAGCGCGTAACGGTCATGCGCGTAGAGCTTGCGTTGCAACGTGACCAACTGCTTGGTGCCAGCAGCCAACGCGTCGCGGTAGGCGCGGGAAGAGTCGTACAGCGGCTCGATTGCGGTCGACCACTGCGCCAGATCAACCGGGGTATCCGGCGCGACGCGCCAGTCCTCCGAGCGGATGTCCGTGACGTGCTTCATGCCCTACTCCCGTGGATGCGCGACGTCACCATTCTGGCACCGCAGGGGCCCCCGGCGCACGCGGCGTGAACCGGGGCGTGGCATTCGCACATCACGGCGGGCACAATGCGCACACCCGAACACGAGCGCAGCGACCGATGGACGACCGCATCGAACGACTCGAAACCCGCTTCATGGCCGCCGAGGACCTGCTCGACGAGCTCAATCGCCGCGTATGGCACCAGCAACAGGAAATCGACGCGCTGCGCGAAATCGTGCGACGCCTGGACGGACAATTGCGCAGCGCCCAGGCGGGCGCACCACCGGGCCGACCGGAGGACGAGATTCCTCCGCATTGGTAGGCCCTAGTCAATGCCTCGCCCGGCCCGCGTCAGTCGACCGGGGGCAGATCCGCGTCATGCGAATGGCGCACGCGCACCCGCCACAACAGGTAGGGCAACACGCGCAGGCCAAGCTGAAAAGCGTTGGCGAGCACGATCCGGAACGCCGGACGTCTCACCTGACCGGCGCTCCCGCGCAAGGCTGCAGGCCGGCTCCATCCGAGTACGCCCCCAAGCACGAACGCCGCGACCATGCTGCAGGGCCGTGAAGCCTTGTCGAGTGCGGTTTCGCGGGCGCGACGCAGATGATCGCCGACATCGCGCCGACAACCCGACACCCGGCGTTCCTGCTCGGCCAGCACGCGTGCGGATGGCAAACGCATCATGCCTCGGACTCCCCCTCCGAACGGGCCCCGAGCGACAGTTGCCTGCGCGTCGCGGGAAATCCCAGGTTACGGCTCATCAGCACGCAAGCACCAATGAAAACAGCCCCGGCGAGCAGATTGACGCCCGTCACCGACAACACGGCAAACAGCGGATCGACTCCAGAGGACATCATCCACAGTGCCAGCGCGGTCGAAAGTCCGATCCACACGGCGATGAAGCAAACCGCCGCGATCAGCGCACATACCAACATCCACACCAGCGACAGACTCGCCCGGCGGGCCTCCAGCAGCAATAGCTCGATCAACGCCGAAACGCCTTCGCGTGCGGACGCGAAGGCGTTCGAGATCTCGTCAAAGACCCCACCGCCCGCATTCACGCAACCGGCGTCACCCGACACGTGCTCGCGCTCGGCACCGGATCGAGCAGCCTGCTCTTCCGGCGGGACGGATCGCTCAGTCACCTGCGCAGGATGCGACCCAGCACGTAGCCGGTGAGCACCGCAATGCCGAGCGACTTGAGCGGATGAGCTGAAACATAGTTGCAGGTGTCGGACACCAGTCTTCGCTGCGATGCCTGCAACTCGTCGCCATGCTCGGCCAGCCACTGGGCCGTCGGCGTTGCAGCTTCAACCGCGCTGTCGACAGCCTGGTGCGCCTTCTGGGCGATCTGCTCGATCGCGGGCGCAACCTTGTGAGCCGCATCCTCGGCGGCGTCTGCGGTGGAATCGACCGTATCGTGCGCACGCGCCGAAGCCTTTGCGGTCGCACGCTCGACTTTGTCCGTATTGCTCTCGGCATTCTTGCCGGATGTCGTCGTCGCCATGAGTCTCTCCAAAATGTCGGAAATGGGTTAGCGCTTCGCCCTAGGATCGCGCCTCAACGGCGACGCTCGCCCTTGTAGCTCAGCGCCATGCCGATCAGCAGGCCGACGCCCGCGACCGCGCCGAGAATGGCCAGCGGGTGCGTGCGGACATAATCGCCGGTCACGTCGGCCGCCCGGCCTGCGCGGTCGGCAACCTCGCTTCCGAACTCACTGACGGCGTCTCTGGCGTGTTCCAGGCCATCGGCGATCTCATCGCGCGCGTGCGAGGCCTTCTTGACGCTTCGACGACGGACTTCGCTCAACACCTCGCCGGCATCGGCGCCGGCTTCTTCGAGTTCCTTCATCACGCGTGCAACTGCGCTGTCTTTGCGGTTCATTTCAACTCCTCTTGATCGAAGTGATCGGGATGCGGCATCGTCATTGACGGGAGACGGCGTACGGCGGGCCAGACGCAGCGAAAACGAAGCGCCGACCCGCCAGCGAATCCCGAGAGTAATGCTTGCAAGCTACGCCCGCACCTCAGAGCGGTCAATAGCGCCGCTTGCGAACCTGCCGCGCGCGAAGGTCGACAATGACGCCCGCGCGTCATTCAACATACAGGGGAACGTGCCGATGATGTTGTCAATACCCTTCCTGAAGTCCCGCATTCGAAACAGCATGTTAGTGCTGCCGTTGCTGGCGCTCGCCTTCACGCAGGCCGCTGCGCAGCCCCCCGAGCTCGACGTGGTCTATGCGGCAACACCGCCGGACGCGGTCCATCGAATGCTTGAGATTGCCGACGTGCGGGCCGACGATCGGCTCGTTGACCTTGGTTCGGGCGACGGCCGCATCGTGATCGAAGCCGCGCGCCACTGGGGCGTGACCGACGCGTTGGGCGTCGAGCTCGATCCGCGACGCGTTTTCGAGGCGCGCGAGAACGCGATCCGCGAGGGCGTCGACGATCGTGTGCGCTTCCATCAAGGGGACTTGTTCGAGGTCGACTTCACCGATGCCAGCGTACTGACGCTGTATCTGCAGGAAGAGCTCAACCTGCGGCTGCGCCCGGTGATCCTCGAACGCATGGCGCCCGGTACACGCGTGGTCTCACACGTTTTCGCCATGGGCGATTGGGAACCGGACGAGTCGATCACGGCGCGCGGACTCGACGTACACCTGTGGGTCGTCCCCGCGCGAATCGACGGAGACTGGACCATCGAAATGCCCGACGGCGAGCGATTGCAGGCGAGTTTCGAGCAGCACCACCAGAAGATCGCCGGAAGCTATATGCACGAGGGAGCAAAGATCCACATGAACTTCGCTCGACTGCAGGGGGAGCAGATCCGCTTCTCGGCGGCCGGCATGCACTTCATTGGCCACATCGACGGCAACAGCATGACCGGCGTGGCCGGTCCGGGCACCGAACCGCGCTGGCACGCGGTGCGTCGCTGAGCGACGCAGGGCCGGCCTCTGCCCAGAACGCGTGGCCCTGATCCAGCCGGCGATCTGCCTCGAGGCGACTGCGGCAATGACGTACGGAAACCACAAAGTCATCATTGCGCACCGCCACATCTTGCGCAAACCTGTTCCCAGCGCCGATTTCAGAGCATCATGGGACGCGTCCACAGAGGCGGCTTTCCGCGTAGCGCAATGAGGCAACCGATGCATCGGTCCAGCACCCGAAGCCCGGCATGAAGAAGGCCATCGCAATCCTGCTCGTGGCGGCATCCCTCGTCGCGGCACTGGTCGTCGGCTGCGAAGACCTGTTCGGGCCATCTGCGCGCCGACCGGTCACCGTTGGCCTGTACGAGAACCCACCCAAGGTCTTTACCACCGAGACCGGCGAGCCGGCAGGGCTGTTCGTAGAAATCATCGAAGCCGTGGCGCGCGCCGAGGGCTGGCGACTGGCCTACGTGCCGTGCAACTGGAACGAATGCCTGACCCGGCTCGAGGATGGCGAGATCGACCTGATGCCGGATGTCGCCTTCTCGAGCGAGCGCGCCGGCCGCTTCGACTTCCACCGCACGTCGGTGGCCAACAGCTGGTCGCAGATCTACGCCCAGCCCGGACGCATCGTCGAGAGCATTACGGACCTCAACGGCGCGCGCATCGCGATGCTGCGCGGCGGCGTCCAGCAGGACTTCATCGATCAGCTCATGAACGCCACCGGCCTGCCCTTCGAGGCGGTGCTCTTCGATAGCCTCGAGGATGCCTACACCGCGGTCGAATCCGGCGCAGCCGACGTCGTCGTGACCAACAGTTTCTTCGCCGCACGCAACGGTCACCGTTTCAAGCTGATCGAATCCCCGATCGTATTCCTGCCCTCTACGCTGTACTTCGCCGCGCCCAAGGGGCGCAACGCGGACCTGCTCTCCGCGATCGATGTGCGTCTGCTCGAATGGCGACGCAACAGCGGCTCGGCGTACTACGACGCACTCTACCGTGCGATGGCCGCCCCGCCGGAACTGCTCGTGCCGCGCTGGGTACAGTTCTCGCTGATCGTGCTGGGCGCAGTGGTACTACTCGCCGTCGGCATTGGCGTACTGCTGCGCCGCAAGGTCGCCGAGCGCACGCGCGACCTGCTCGAAACCACCCGCCAACTCGAGTTCGAACGCGCCAACCTCGAGCACATCGTCGAGGAGCGCACGACCGAACTGGTCGCCGCCCGTGACGAGGCAGAACGCGCCTCGCACGTCAAAAGCGACTTCCTGGCCAACATGAGCCACGAGATCCGCACGCCGATGAACGCCATCCTCGGCATGCTCTACCTCGCCCTGAAGACCGAGGACCTCCCCCCCCCCTTGCGCAACCATCTGACCAAGGCGCAAGGCGCGGCGCACTCGCTGCTCGGCGTCATCAACGACATTCTCGACATTTCCAAGATCGAGGCCGGCAAGCTCGATATCGAGCACGTCGACTTCAGCCTCGAAACAGTGCTCGAACAGCTCGCCGACGCAATTGGCTACCAGGCCGAGCAAAAGCGCATCGAATTCCTGATCCGCTACGACCCAATGATTCCGTCGCAGCTCGTGGGCGACCCGCTGCGCTTCGGCCAGATCCTGCTCAACCTGTGCGGCAATGCCGTGAAATTCACCGAGACCGGCGAGGTGGAGCTGGCTTTCAGCCGCATCTCGGGTAACGACGAAAACATCGTCATCCAGGTCACCGTGCGCGACACCGGCATCGGCATCCCGCCCGAAGCCCAGAGCAAGCTGTTCGAGAAATTCTCCCAGGCCGACCAGAGCACCACGCGGCGCCACGGCGGCACCGGCCTGGGCCTGGCGATCAGCCGCAGTCTGGCCGAACGCATGGGCGGGCGCATCTGGATCGAGGAATCGATCCCCGGCAAGGGCACGACGATCTGCTTCACGGTCCATCTGGGCCTGCCCCAGCGTGTGGTGGGCCACCAGCGCGAACTGGTCGCACGTGCCGGCCCGTTGTTGCGCGGAGTGCGCGTGCTGGTGGTCGACGACAACGAGGTCTCGCGCGAAATCCTCGGCGAGATGCTCGACTTCTTTCAGGTCGAGGTCGCCACCGCGACCAATGGCGCCGAGGCCATCGCGGCCTTGCGCTCTCCCGGCGAGAAGCCGTTCGACCTGGTGTTGATGGACTGGCGCATGCCCGGCATGCAGGGTGACGAGGTCACACGCCGCATTCACGGAGATCCGGCGATCGCCCGCCGGCCCCGCATCGTGATGGTCACCGCCTACGGGCGCGAGGAGGTCATCCGCCTGTGCGAGCAGGCAGGCGTGGACGGCTTTCTGGTCAAGCCTGTCTCACCCTCGACGCTGCTCGACACGCTGCTGACCGTGCTCGGTCGCGGGCGGGTGTTCGGTAACGGCGAGCGCCAGCGTCCTAGCACCCCGGACCTGGCGGTCAGCGGGCGGCTGGCCGGCGCACACGTGCTGCTCGTCGAGGACAACGACATCAACCGCGAATTCGCTACGGAACTGCTGCGCAGCGAGGGCATGAACGTGGATATCGCCGAGAACGGCCAGCTTGCCGTCGACCGGGTACAGGAACGCGACTACGACGCCGTGCTGATGGACATCCAGATGCCGGTCATGGACGGGCTCGAAGCCACGCGGCGCATTCGCGCACTGGCCGAGTCCGATGGCGGCGAGCGCTTCGCCCGCCTGCCGATCATCGCGATGACGGCGCTGGCAATGGCGAGCGATGCCGACGAGAGTCGTGCCGCCGGCATGAACGACCACGTTACCAAACCCATCTCGCCGGACCGGCTGATGGGCGTCATGGCGCACTGGATCCGGCTCTCCGGCGCCTCCGCCCCCCGGCGCACGGGCGACGCGGCGGTGTCGCGTGCGGCCACCGGCAGCGCTGCACCGGACGAACTCGCCAGGCTTGCGTCGATCGACGCGCGCGAGGGCATTCGCCGCATCGGCGGCAAGGTCGATGCCTATCGTCGACAGCTGCGTCGATTTCGCGAGCACTATGGCGACGCGATCGATACCCTGCGCGCTCACATCGATGAGGCACAGTTCGATCAGGCCGAAGCCTTCTGCCATGCGCTCAAGGGCGTGGCCGGCAATATCGGCGCGAATGCGCTGCATGCGGCACTGTCGTCGATCGACGACGCGCTCAAGGCCGGACAGGCACCACCGCGGTCCGTGCTCGACGAGGCTGCCGGACTGCTCGCACGCCTGGTCGATGACATCGATTCGCTGGCCGACGAACCCGCCGCGGGTGAGATGGGTCCGACGCTGACGACCGATGAACTTCGCATCCTGCTCGAACGAATTGCCCATGCGCTGGAGTACGATCTCGGAGCGGTCGAATCGATGCTCGCGCAACTGCGCGCAGGCACGGCCGGTACGCCGCTTGCCGACGACGTTTCAGCCCTGTGCGAACGCTTCGACGTCTTCGACATCGAAGGAGCGAGCGTTGTGCTACGTCGCATCGCACCGGGACCCACGGAATCTCCTACATGACCGACGCCGCAACGCCTGACGAGAACCGGCCACGCATCCTGATCGTCGACGACGTACATGAGAACCTGCACGCGCTGATGAACGTGCTGCGCGACGACTATGCGATTCTCGCGGCAACATCCGGCGAGCGCGCGCTGGAACTGGCGCGACGTCATCCGCACCCCGATCTGGTGCTGCTCGACATCAGGATGCCGGGCATGGACGGCTATTCGGTGCTGACCGAACTGAAGATCGACCGGTCCACGGCCGACATCCCGGTGATCTTCGTAACTGCGCTGGCCGAATCCAGCGACGAGGCGCGCGGGCTGGCGATGGGCGCGGCCGACTACGTGACCAAGCCGGTCAACGCCGACTTGCTCAGGGTGCGCGTGCGCAACCAGATCGAATTGCAGCGCTACCGTCGCAACCCCGTCATGTACGACATCACCGCCCCGTCCGACGCCCGACGCGCACCCTCGCTGCTGGTGGTCGATGACGTCCCGGAGAACGTGCACGAACTGCTTGAGGCGCTCAAGGACGAGTACCGCGTGATGGTCGCCTGCAACGGGACCAAGGCGCTGGACACGATCAACGGCCCTTCCCCCCCGGACATGGTCCTGCTCGATGTGCGCATGCCCGGCATGGACGGTTATGAGGTATGCCGCCATATCAAGGCGACGCCCGCCGGCGCGCGCATCCCCGTGATGTTCGTGACCGTGCTCGACGCCGCGCACGACAAGGTGCGTGGCTTCGAGATGGGCGCGGCAGACTACATCACCAAGCCCTTCGACATCGGCGAGGTACGCGCGCGCATTCGCACGCATCTGGAACTGTCGCGTCTGCGCGGCTTTCTCGAGGATCTCGTTGCCCAGCGCACTGCCATGCTGCAGGTCAGCGAGGAAAAGTACCGCACGCTGGCCCACCGCGACGCGCTCACCGGCCTGCCCAACCGCGTGCTCTTCGCCGAATTGCTCGCGCACGCGCTGGCTCACGCCGAACGCGTAGACGGGCGTTTCGCGCTGTTGATGCTCGACCTGGACAATTTCACGACCGTCAACGAAAGCCTGGGTCACAGCCTCGGCGACCAGTTGTTGATCGGCGTCGCCCAGCGCCTGCAAGGCGAACTGCCCGAGAGCGATGCAATCGCCCACATCGGCGGCGACGAGTTCAGCATCCTGCTCGAACACCACGAAGACGGCCCGTCTGTGGACCTGCGCGCCCAGCGCATGATCGAGGCGCTCGCCGCACCGTTTACGATCGGCGGCAACATCGTGTATGTGGGCGCGAGCATCGGCATCGCGCTGTATCCGGACGACGGCACCCATGCCGAGGCACTGCAGAGCAACGCCAACGCGGCGCTGCATCAGGCCAAGCTCAACGCGCGTGGCACCCTGCGCTTCTTCTCGCCGGAGATGTCGAGCCGGGCGCGTCAGCGCCTTTCGCTGGAAGCCGACCTGCGCCGCGCGCTCGACGACGACGAATTCGAACTGCACTACCAGCCGCAGGTGGACCTGGCCAGCGGGGGCATCGTCGGCCTCGAAGCGCTGGTGCGCTGGAACCATCCGACCCACGGCATGGTCGCGCCCGACGCGTTCATCCCGTTCGCCGAAGAGAACGGCATGATCGTGCGCATCGGCGCATGGGTGCTGCACGAGGCCTGCCGGCAGTTCCGACTTTGGCTGGACGCGGGTATCGCACCCCGACGCATAGCGGTCAATGTATCGGCGATCGAGCTGTCTCGAGGCACACTGATGGCTGCAGTCAGCGCGGCGCTCGAAGCAAGCGGCATCGATTCGGCCCAGCTCGAGCTGGAAATCACCGAGACCTTCGTGATCACCGATCGCGAGCAGTCCTTCCGCTCGATCGACGAACTCAAGGCCGTCGGCGCGCGCTTCTCGATCGACGACTTTGGCACCGGTTATTCCTCGCTCGCCTATCTGCAGCAGCTCGCCGCCGACAAGCTCAAGGTCGACATGTCCTTCGTGCGCGACATGACGACGAATGCCGGCAACGCTTCCATCGTCAAGGCCATCGTCGCGGTCGGCCAAAGCCTGGGGCTGGAGATCGTCGCCGAGGGTGTCGAGACGGTGGAACAGGCGCTGGCCCTGCACGCACTCGGCTGCGACGCGATCCAGGGCTATCTTGTCAGCCGCCCGCTGCCAGCCGACAGCATGGGCGAATTCCTCGCGACCTACGAGTCGCTGCGTCTGCCCGCCTGATCGCTGGCCGCGGCCTCTTCCTCGCTACCCGCCAGCACACAACGGTTACGCCCCAGGCGCTTGGCCGCATACATCGCCCGGTCGGCGGCGAACAGCAGCGCGCTGCGGTTGGCGCCATCGTCCGGGTAGCTCGCCAGCCCGATGCTCGCCCCGATCTGCACCTGGGCGCCATTGGCCAGGCGAATCGGCTCAGACAGCGCGGCCAGCACCGCCTGGGCGAACTCGCGCATCGCCTCGTCCTTCTTGCGACAGCCGTAACAGGCAAGCACGAATTCATCACCGCCGACGCGCGCGACCAGGTCCGACGAGCGCCGCAGCGCGGCCGACAGCCGATGCGCGACCTCGACCAGCAAGGCATCCCCCGCCGCGTGTCCCCAGGTGTCGTTGGCCTGCTTGAAACCGTCCAGGTCGACATAGAGCAACGCACAACCGGCCGCATTGCGCTCGGCCTCGGCCAGTGCCCGGTCGATGTAGGCCTCCGCCCCACGGCGGTTGATCAGGTCGGTCAGGCCATCGCGCTCGGCCACGCGCAGGGCCGCCTGTTCACGCTCGCGTCGCGAGGTGACGTCGTAGAGCACGCCCTCGATGAAGCGAAAACCACCATCGGGGGCGCGCGAGACCGACAGCAGACAATGCACCCACTGGCGTGCGGCCTCCGGCTCGGCGATCAGTTCAAGATCGGCTGCGGCCACGTGGCCGGTCGAACATGCATCCTCAACCAGCGCCCACGCCTTGTCGGGGCGCATGAACAGGCGCGAGAAGAAGTCGGCTCCGCGCGCGCCACTAGCCGGATCAGCCGCCTCTACCCCCTGCAGCCGCTCGGACAACACGGCATTGCTGTTGATCAGGTGTCCGTCCAAATCGAGCACCATGACGCCCACGCTGGTCGATTCGAAGATGCGCCTGTAATGCGCTTCCATCGATTCGACACGTTCGCGCAAGGCGCGCTCGGATTGAATCGCCGCTTCGCTCGCTGCCAGATAGCCGTTGACGCTGTCGGCGAGCAGTCCGATCTCGGTATTGCTGTGCCTTGGCGGCACCTCGATGCGCTCCCCGCTGCCCGGATTGACATGCTGGAGTTGACGCGTGAGCCTGGACAGCGGTCGGCCGACCACGCGCCGGAATGCGACCACGCCGATGATGCCCAGCAGCGCGGTCTGTCCGAGCAGCAGGGCGAGCTGGTGCAAGGCGGCGCGCTGGGCACGCTGCGTCAGCAGGACGGTGTCCGGCAGAATGGTGAGCTGTCCGATGCGCGCCCGCGGGAAGGTCGGCTCGTAGAGCGGAAAGCTCATCTCGGTTCCGGAATCCCAGCGCGGCGGGGCGTGATCGTTCCAGCGCATCACCTGGTACCCGGTATCGGATTCGAGCAGAACTGCGAGGATCTCGTCGTTGCGCAGCAAGCCGTCCATGACGTCGCGCCCGATCTCCTCGCTGGTCACGAACACGGCGATCGACGCCGAACTCTGTACCGTCGCCACGAGACTGTCGAGGGTGTGACGGCTGCGTTCGCTCTCGTGATCGTAGGCGACGCGATAGAGCGCGGCACCGGCGAAAACGCCGAACAGCACGGCGGCAGCCGCCAAGGTCATCAGCAGGCGCCGTTCCAGGGATCCCTTTCCGCCCTGCTTCAAACTCATTCCCCGAACTGCAGCACGACACGCACGCGCGGGTCGGCCGGCGGGACCGAGACGTAGCCGATTGCCAACGGCTCGGCCGCGACGGTGTCGATGACCTCGGCGTCGCTGACGCGTACTTCGGGCGGAGTGACACGACCCGTGAAGCTCAGCCGGGCCCAGTAGGCGTTGATCTGGGGCAGAGTCATGCCCGCGAGTTTGAGGAAGAAGCGCTCACGCACCGGCGCGTGGCCGGACTGATCTACCAGCACGGCAAAATGGCCGCTGCCGAACCTGCGGCTGCGCCCGAGATACAGGCTGGCGACCTTGTCCATGCCGATCGTCGCCACCGGATTGTCGCGATGCACGATCACGTACACGT
>JACESY010000082.1 GCA_013911595.1 Azoarcus sp. | reverse complement strand
ACCAGAGTCAGTACGTCGTCCAGGTCGCCGGGGTCGAGGGGGCGGTCCTCGACGCGTACCTGCGGCAGCAGCGCTGTGACCGTGCCACGGATCTGCTGCAGTCCGCGGTCGATCAGATCGATGGTGCGATCGCGCACATCCTCGGCGTCGCCGCGCAGGCGCAGCGTGCGCGTGGCCGTCAGCAGGCCGGCCAGCGGGTTGTTGATCTCGTGCGCAACCGCCGCCGTCATGCGCCCTACGGCGGCCAGGCGTTCAGCCGATAGTGCGCGCTCCTCGGCCACGCGCCGGCGTTCCAGTTCGTCCATGAGTTGTGAGACGGCGTCGCCGATGCGGGCGAGTTCGGGGTCATCGGTGCGGGGCAGGCGCGCGCGCAGCACGCCGGGTTCCTCCTTGCCGATGCGCCCGATCAGCGTCGCCAGCCTCTCCACCGGGCGCGTCATGCGCTGACCGATCCACCAGCCGGCCGGAAGAAGCAGGGCCACGGCGAGTGCGATGCCGGCCAGCGCGTTGCCCGCAAGCGCCGGCCAGTCGGCGGCGAACACCGGCGCGTCGACTTCCGTCAGCACGTAGCCGAGGGTCTGGCCGTCCTCGCTCGCGATCGGGTCGAATCGAACCTCCGAGCCGTCCGTGCGTGCCGCGTGCCAACTTCGCGTCACGCCTGCGCGCGGCAGTGCGGGAGTACCGAGCCAGTCTTCGCCGAGGAGTGCGCGGCCGGTCTCCAGTCGTAGTGGATCGGAGGCCGCGAAGATGTGACCTTCGACATCGATAATGGCCAACCGGGCGTGTCCGGACGAGGCGCCAGGCAGCAATTCGGCAGTGTCACGCAGCAGCGAGAAGACACGCCAGGTGTCGTCGGCCACCAGCATGGGACGCACCTGTGCGATGACCAGCGCCACGGCCCGATCGACCTGAGCCAAGGTCTCCGCGCGTGCGCTGCGCGTGAACACCTGCGCACTGACGGCGGTGACCAGTGCGGCCGCGATCAGCACGGCGAGCGACAGACCGAGTGGGATCTGCACGCGGTAGGGCAGTCGACGCAGCATCAGCCGGTCACTCCGCTGTCGGGTACCTGCATGGCCTCCAGCCGGATCGAGTTGAACAGCGAGGTGTCGCCCGGCACAAAGCCGTCGAGGTTCAGCGCGGTGAGCAGCGCGCGCCCGACCGGGTCGGCCGGCATCGCGAACAGCGCGTCGCGTAGCGCATCGACACGCGGATGAGACGGCTGACGCAAGGTGACCAACGGTGGAAAGCCGAACGGATCCGATCGCCATATGACTTCCGTGTCGTCGATCGCGCTCATGCCCTGCAAGCGCATGGTCTCCCATACATAGCCGTCGATCGAGCCGGCATGGGCGAGTCCGGCAGCGACCGCCTCCGCGACGTTGCGATGTCCATGAGCGAAGAAGCTGCTGCGAAGGTCTCCGGTGTCAAGGCCGGCGCGGGCCAGTTGCGCCTGCGCAACCAGCCAGCCCGAGTTCGACAGCGGGTCGGAATAGGCGACTACGCGGTCGCGCAGGTCGCGCCAGCCGGCGATGTCGGGCGCTGCGCGGCGCGAGCGGATCAGGTAGGCGCGATACAGCGGTGCTCCCGCCCATGACGGCACGGCGAGCAGCGAAAGATCGCGCTCGTGCAGAACGAATGGGTAACCGCACACCCAGGCGGCGTCGACGCGCTGCGACAGCAGCAGATCGAGTACGGGCTGGTAGGACTCGCGTGCGACGAAGCGTACCGGCACGCCGCAACGCTCGCCCAGAAACGCCGCCCAGCGCGTCAGGAAAGCGGCCTGGTCGGCGAGGATGACGGGCGTCAGTCCGATGCGCAGGGTCCGGTCCGGTGCGTCGGTGGCCGCGTTGCCGAGACCCGGCCAGGCGAGCGCGGCGAGTATTCCCAAGCATTCCCGTCTGCGCATCCCGCCCCCAGAAGTTACGAAAAAGTAACGATTGACTGCTCGGTGATGTTACCAAAACGAATCGTCAGCGCTGTCCGGATTCTGCAACACCGCGGAAACCATGCGCAAGCATGTGTGGCACACGGCTTGCAATGCTCTTTCCGTCTGCAACCGAGGAGGAGACGACATGGACAAGGTGAAACCGGCTCGCCGGATATTCTTCATGAGGTCCGGCGGCATGGCGGCCGCCGTGGCCGGTTCGGCGATGCTGCCGCTGCGCCAGGCGCATGCGGCCGATGTCGCCGCCGGCGCCACCACACTGCCGTATCCGGACCGGAGGGTGGCCTCCGCTGGCGAGTTGCCGGTCAACAAGGCGAGCATGTTCAACTATCCGGACGACGATTCTCCCTGTTACTTGCTGCGCATGGGTGAGCCGGTGCCCGGCGGTGTCGGACCTGACGGGGACATCGTCGCCTACAGCGCCTTCTGTACGCACATGGGGTGCCCGGTGCAGTACGACGGTGATACGCGCACCTTCAAATGCGGTTGCCATTTCTCGATCTTCGACCCGGAGACCGGCGGCCAGATGGTCAGCGGCCAGGCCACCGAGAACCTGCCGCGCATCGTCCTGCGCTACGACGCGCAGACCGGCAGTGTTCATGCGGTCGGCGTCGACGGCCTGATCTACGGCCGCCAATCCAACATTCTTTGAGGAGCAGCGCCATGAGCACCAGGATCAAGGACCGCATCGCGCTGCCTCCGGCGGATGCGAAGAAGACCAACATGACCTGCCACTTCTGCATCGTCGGCTGTGGCTATCACGTCTACAAGTGGGACGCCAACCGCGAGGGCGGACGTGCGCCGGCGGACAACGCGCTGGGACTGGACTTCCGTCGTCAGTTGCCGCCGCTGGCAGCGACGATGACGCCGGCGATGACCAATACGATCGCCGACAAGGACGGAAAACGCTGGAACATCATGGTGGTGCCGGACCGCGAGTGCGTGGTCAACAGCGGCTTGTCGTCGACTCGCGGCGGCAAGATGGCCAGTTACATGTACGCCGCAGACGGTATCGGGCGCGAGCGCCTCAAACACCCGCGCATCCAGCGCGGCGACCAGTGGCTGGACACCAGTTGGGAGCATGCCCTGGCGCTGTACGCCGGATTGACACGCAGGATTCTCGACAACGACGGCCCCGAGGCGCTGTTCTTCGACTGTTTCGATCACGGCGGTGCCGGTGGTGGATTCGAGAACACCTGGGGAACCGGCAAACTGATGTTCAGTGCGCTCAAGACGCCCATGGTGCGCATCCACAACCGCCCGGCCTACAACTCGGAATGTCACGCCACGCGAGAGATGGGCATCGGAGAACTCAACAACAGCTACGAGGACGCGCAACTGGCCGACTGCATCCTGTGCACCGGCGCCAACCCGTACGAGACGCAGACCAATTACTTTCTCAATCACTGGGTGCCGAACCTGTCCGGCGCGACGGTGGAGAAGAAGAAGCAGCGCTTTCCCGGAGAGAGCGCGGCTGCGGCCAGGATCATCATTGTCGATCCGCGCCGCTCGGCCACCGTTGCCATCGCCGAGCAGGTTGCGGGCGCGGACAAGGTGTTGCATCTGGACATCGAACCGGGTTCGGACACTGCGCTGTTCAACACATTGTTCACCTATGTCGTCGAGCAGGGCTGGCACGCCGCCGACTTCATCGCCGCCCACACGAGCGGCTTCGAGGATGCCCGGCAAACCAACCGCATGAGTCTCGAAGACGGCGCCCAGGCCACCGGCATACCGGTGGCGAAAATCGTTCAGGCGGCCGAATGGGCCTATAAGCCCAAGGCCTCGGGGCACCGCCCGCGCACCTTTCACCCTTACGAGAAGGGCATCATCTGGGGCAACGACAACTACGTCATCCAGAGCGCGCTGGTGAGCCTCGTGGTCGCGACCCACAACGTCGGCCGGCGCGGCACCGGCGTGTGTCGTCTGGGTGGACACCAGGAGGGTTACACCCGGCCGCCCTATCCGGGGGATCGCAAGATCTACATCGACCAGGAGGTCATCGCCGGCAAGGGACTGATGTACACGCTGTGGGCGACCAACCCGTTCCAGACGACGCTCAATGCCGAACAGCACCGGCTCGCCCTGAGCCGCCGCGCCAAGATCGTCAACGAGGCGGTCGCGCGTGCGCGCGGCGCGAGCGTCGACGAACTGGTCGATGTCATCTACAACGCCTGCAAGTATCAAGGCGGGATGTATGTCGCGGCGATCAACCTCTACCCGACGACGCTCGCCGAGGAAGCGCATCTGCTGCTGCCGGCCGCCCATCCGGGGGAAATGAACCTGACCTCGATGAACGGGGAACGGCGTCTGCGCCTGTCCGAGAGGTTCATGGATCCGCCGGGCTCGGCAAAGCCGGATTGCCTGATCGCCGCCGACATCGCAAATACGCTCAAGGCGATGTACGAGCGTGACGGCAACGCCGAGATGGCGAAGCGTTTCGCGGGCTTCGACTGGAAGACCGAGGAAGACGCCTTCAACGACGGCTTTCGTCGCGCCGGTCAGCCAGGGGTCGAACCGATCGACAGCCAGGGTGGGCCGACCGGACATCTGGCCACCTATGCGTTGCTGCGCAAGGCCGGCAACAACGGCGTGCAGTTGCCCATTCGCGAGGTGCGCGACGCTCGCTTGATCGGCACGGAGATGCTTTACGCTGACAACCGCTTCGATACCGAGGACGGCAAGGCGCACTTCAAGCCGGCACCGTACAACGGGCTGCCGGAGATGGTCGCGGAGCAGAAGGCGAAGCACCGCTTCTGGATTAACGGCGGACGTGCCAACGAGGTCTGGCAGACGGCCTATCACGACCAGTACAACGCCTTTGTGCGTGAGCGCTATCCGATGGCGTATCTCGAGATGAATCTTGAGGACGCTGCTGAACTGGGAGTGGCGCCGGGTGACGTGGTCGAGGTCTTCAACGATTTCGGCAGCACTTATGCGATGGCCTATCCGATCGAGGCGATCAAGCGCGACCACACCTTCATGCTGTTCGGCTACATCAAGGGTGTGCATGGCGACGTCGTCACGTCGTGGGTGGATCGCAACGTCGTGCCTTACTACAAGGGCACCTGGGGCAGCATCCGACGCGTCGGTACCGTGGATGACTACGCGCGCACGGTGTCATTCAAGGACCGCCGTTACGGTTGAGAAAGACGTGTCCGCGGACTGCTGCAAGTGGTCTGCGGGCATGCAGGCCCTGGTTCAGGTGCGCGCGCCGCGTACCACGCGGTGGATGAAGCCCAGTTTGGTGATCGCCGATGCGGACAGAACGAACGGATAGGCGTGGGGGTGGCCCATGCTGCGGTTGAGGCTGTTAAGGGCGAAGGTCAACGGGAACCACAGGCGCAGCAGCTCGTCGATGTCGTGCGCGCGGAAGGGGTCGAAGTCGTGAGTCGCCGACGGCGCGCCCGAGGCGCCGGCGCGTGGGCGGATGTGCAGGCCGAATTGCCAGGCCGTTTCCAGCGTGTCGCCGATGTGCAGGTAGTGGGCCCAGGTCTCCGACCAGTCTTCCCAGGGGTGGGCGCTGGCGTAGGCACTGACGAAGTGGTCCGCCCAGTCGGGCGGGGCACCTTCGTTGTAATGGCGTTGCAGCGCGGTGCCGTAGTCGGCGGTCTCGTCGCCAAAGATCGAACGGAATTCGTTCAGCCACATCGAATTACGGATCAGGCGGTCCCAGTAGTAGTGGCCCGATTCGTGGCGGAAATGGCCGAGCAGCGTTCGATAGGGCTCGTCCATCGCGTGGCGCATGCGCTCGCGCTCGGTCGGGTCGGCTTCGGCGACGTTGATCGTGATCAGGCCGTTGGCGTGGCCCGTCATCACCGGTTCGCGCCAGCCCATCGCCGATTCGGTATCGGCGAGGAAATCGAATTGCAGGCCATCGGGGTCGCTCGAACGCGGGCGAACCGGCAGGCCCAGGCGCAGCAACGAATACACCAGCCGGCGCTTCTCGGACTCCATCGTTCGCCACAGATCGAGATTGCCGGGCGTCGCGAGGTCGGGGATCGTGCGATTGAGACGACAGGCCAGACAGTAGCGCTCGCCCGCTTCGGCGTGCACCAGCCAGTTGCACGCGGCGTGATCGCTGTAGTTGCCACACAGGTGGTAGCGCGAGGATTCACCGACCGGCTGCCACAGATCGTCGCCTTCGGCCTCCAGCGCGAGCAGTTGGGTGCGCTCGGGCAAGAAGCCCAGCGTCGCGTCGCAACGGGTGCATGAGGTGTTTTCGAAATACAGGCGGTTGCCACACCTGCCGCAGGCAAACAGTTTCATCACAGACCCCGGTCGGGATGCATGGCGCGCGAGAATCGGGCGCCATGTCGACCCACTATGCACGAATTCGACCGGTCCCGGCCAGCCGCAGTGAACTCAGGCGCCAAACGCGAAGGCCGATTGTGCGCTGCCGAGCACACGGTCGGCCAGCACCTGCCGGCCGACGTCGTCTCCGGCCGCACCGGCGACGACGTGAAGCGGCAGCAGATGTTCCTCCTTTGGATGCGATGCGCGTGCCGATGGCGCCGATGCCCAGGCCGCCAGAGAGGCTTCGCGCACGTCATGCGGCAAAGCCATTGTGTCGACCAGCCAGCGGTCGAATGCCACCGAGTCGGCGTCCAGCGTGGCGTTGTCGCGGCGAAAGCGGCTCATGTTGTGAAAACTCATGCCGCTGCCGACGATCAGCACGCCCTCGTCGCGCAGTGGCGCCAGCGCACGACCGGCCGCCAGGTGTGTGGCCGGGTCAAGTCCTGCGCGCAACGACAGTTGTACGACCGGGACGCTGGCATCCGGGTCGATCAGCTTGAAGGGCACGAATACGCCGTGATCCAGCCCTCGTTCCGTCTCGCGTGCCACCGGCAGGCCGGCTTTGGCGAGCAAGTCGGCGACGCGCCTTGCCAGTGCCGCATCGCCGCGTGCTGGCCACTGCAGTTGGTAGGTGTGTTGCGGAAAACCGTAGTAGTCGAACAGCAGTTCGTGATGTTCGCGCGCATTGACGGTGAAGGCGGGGGCCTCCCAGTGGGCCGAGATCACCAGCACGGCACGCGGCGTGCAGCCGATCAGTTCGGGCACCGAGCGCAGCCAGTCTCCCATGCGATCCCACGCGTCCGAAGGATCCCAGTCCATGAAGAAGCAGGGACCGCCGCCGTGCGGGACGAAGAGTGTGGGCAAGCGTTGAGGCTGCTTCATTGCGGACTCCTTGAATGAAAAAGGCCCGGACTCGCCGGGCCTGGATGTGGGTACTCCCGGATTCAGAATGGCAGGCCCAGCTTGCGGTCGAGTGAGGCCTCACCACCGCCGCGCAGGAAGATCGCCACGGCCAGCAGGCCCCACATCAGCGGGTATTCGTAACCGCCTGCGCTCCAGAAGAAGCCGTTGGGGATGTGTACCGTCAGCGCCACGCCCATCAGCACCGCCACGCCCAGTGCGGCCGGGCGCGTGAGCAGACCCAGCACCAGCGCCAGTCCGCCGAAGAACTCCACGAAACCGGCAAGGAAGGCAAATACGATGCCTGGCTCCATGCCGAGGCTGCCGGCGAAGAACTGGCCGGTGGCCTCCAGCCCGTGCCCGCCGAACCAGCCGAACAGTTTCTGTGCGCCGTGCGGCATCAGCAGGAGGCCGGTGGTGATGCGTACGATCGGCCAAGCCAGGTGTCCGAGACCGTCGAGATTGCGGCCGATGCCGGCCAGTGCGGAATGGTTCGTACTCATGGTGGTTGCTCCCGTGGGTTTTAGGTTTCTTGTGTGTTGCTGGAGTGCATGATGAGGTGGTTCTGAATCTGCGTGAAGACGGCTAATATGCAACTCATGGTTGATGAAACGGAAACCTTCGGTGGCGCGCTGGACGACGTGCGCGCGTATTGCGCAGTGGTCGAGTTCGGCACGGTATCGGCTGCGGCGCGGCTGCTGGGCGAAACCAAGGGCTCGATCAGTCGGCGCGTGTCGCGGCTGGAGCGGCGCCTGGGCGTCGGCTTGCTGGCGCGTACCCCGCGTGCGGTGTCACCGACCGAGGAAGGCACGGCCTTCTTCGAGCGGGCTCGCGAATCGTTGCGCCTGCTCGACGATGCGGTCGAGGCCGCGCACGCCTCGCGGGCCGAGCCGCGCGGCCATCTGCGCGTGACCGCGCCGGTGGATTTCGGAATGGATGTGCTGCCGCCCTTGCTGGTGCGCTTTCGCGCGCTGCATCCGCAGATCACGGTCGAGCTGCTGCTCGACGACGCCTCGCTGGATCTGGCCGCCAACCGCATTGATCTGGCACTGCGTGCGGCGGCGGCGGACTTGCCGGACATGGGCTATCGGGCCTCCGTGCTGGTTGCATTCAGCATAGACCTTTATGCCGCACCGGCCTATCTGGCCGAGCATGGAGTGCCGGTGGGGCCGGCCGATCTGTCAGCGCATGCCTTGATTGCCTCGCGCGCCACCGGGGCGGCCATGCAACTCGAACTGAGCGACCGCAAAGGGCGGCGCGAGACGATTGCCGTGCGAGCGCCGGTGCGTAGTTCGGACTTCGCCAGCGCATTGCGGCTGGCGGTGGCCGGCGGCGGGATTGCGCCGATTCCTGGACCGGTGGCTGCGCAGGCGGTAGCCACCGGCGCCTTGCAGCGCGTGTTGCCCGACTGGCGCGTGGCCGACGCTCGGCTGTTCGCAATCAGTCTGGGCGGGCGCGAGGCGCCGGCGCGCGTGCGGGTGTTCCGGGAATTTCTGAGTAACGAGCTGTCGGCGTTGCTGAAAATGGACTGATGCTGCGCAGTGCCAGGATTGCGGTAGCGCAGTAACACGTCTCGTTACATGCGAACGCCCAGCGCGTCTGCGCGAATCGTTCGATTCGGGCACGATGCGCGGGAGCCGTTGCGTCGCACCCGACCCGCAGTGGGCTGCGGGTCGGGTGTGTCCGAGCGGCGGCACTCCGAATGGTCAACCAGGCAAAGGGGAAACGCATGGCGGAAAGCCGGAACGACGGATCGCATCGAATCGTGATTGTCGGGGGTGGGGCCGGCGGACTGGAGCTTGCGTCCCGTCTCGGCCGCAAGGGCCGGGTCGAGGTCACGCTCATTGACCGGGACCGCACCCACACATGGAAGCCGCGGCTGCACGCGGTGGCCGCCGGCAGCATGAGCGTGCACGACGAGCGCATCGATTATCTCTATCAGGCCCATCAGAGGGGTTTCGAATACTGTCGCGGTGCGATGAGCGGGCTGGACCGCGAGGCGCGGCAGGTGATCGTCTCCGAGGTGCGTGGCAACGACGGTGAGCTGGTGTTGCCGGAGCGCCGCATTCCCTACGATACGCTGGTGATCGCCGTCGGGTCGGTCAGCAACGACTTCGACATACCGGGGGTCGGGCGGTACATGTATGCGCTCGATACGGCCGCCGAGGCGGACTTGTTTCACCAGCGCCTGATCAACGCGTGCTATTGGGCGAACGGGTCGGCTGACGAGGGTCCGGGTCAGTTGAGCATCGCTATCGTCGGGGCGGGTGCCACCGGGGTCGAACTCGCCGCCGAGTTGCACCATGCCATCGGCGCGTTGGCTGCATATGGTCTCGACCGGCTCGACCCCGAGCGCAACGTACGTATCCGCCTGATCGAGGCCGGATCGAGAGTCCTGCCGGGGCTTGGCGAAGATCTCGCCCGTGCCGTGCATGAGCGACTCGAAGGCATGAAGGTGGAGGTGCTGACCGAAGAGAAGGTCTCCGAGGTTACGGAGACGGAAATCCGCACCGAGTCGGGGCGGGTCCTGCCGGCCGATATCGCAGTATGGGCCGCGGGCATCCGGGCGCCATCGTTTCTCGCCGAGCTCGATGGGCTGGAAGTCGACGAGGCCAATCGACTGCGGGTGACGAACGAACTGGTGACCACGCGGGACCTGGACATCTACGTGATCGGCGATTGCGCAGCCACGCCGGCAGCGGGCGGGGGGATTCTCCCTCCGTTGGCCCAGGTCGCGCACCAGCAGGCCAGCCATCTTGCTCGCGTCTTGCCGACGCGCAGCCGCGGCGAGGGCACGGCGCCGTTTTGCTTCCGCAACCGGGGCGCGCTGGTGTCACTCGGCGACGAGGATACCGTGGGCCGTCTGATGGGCTTCTTGCAGGGACGCGGGTTCCGGGTCGAAGGCTGGCTCGCCGGCGCCATGTACCGGATGCTCTATCACAGCCACCGGATGACGGTTCAGGGCGTCGGAGCTACGGTGCTGGAGACGGTCGCCAGTGCAGTGCGTCGTCCTGCGCATCCGTCAGTGAAGCTGCATTGAGTTCGCAGGCGTCGCAGAGGCGCGATGGGCAAACTGCTGCTTCAGCGTCGCAGCGGGTCGAGCAGGGGTGACAGGCCGTTGTGGTCGAGTTCCTGCATCAGCGCCAGCAGTCGGCCGATCTCGCCTTTGGGAAAGCCTTCGCGGGCGAACCAGTTCAGATAGTTTCCGGGCAGATCGGCAATGACCCGGCCCTTGTATTTCCCGTAGGGCATCTGGCGGGTCAGCAGCAGTTCAAGGTCTTCGGGATTCATCGGTTTCGGTAAAACCTGTCGATTTCGGCCGAGGCACTTCGACAAGCTTACGGGAAGACCCCCGATTCAACGGAGAACAACATGAAATATCTGTGTCTGGTCTATGGCGAGGAAGCGCCGATGCGCGAGCAGCGCGACCGCCATTGCATGGACTACGTCGAAAAGCTCATCGCCAGCGGCCACTTTGTGGCCGGGCAGGCGCTGCAGCCGGTCGAAACTGCCACCACCGTTCGCGTACGCAACGGCAAAGTGTCGGTCACCGACGGGCCGTTTGCCGAAACGCGTGAGCAACTGGCCGGCTTCTATCTGATCGAGGCGGCCGACCTGAACGCGGCGATTCAGGTCGCCGCCGGCATCCCCCCGGCGCAGATCGGCAGCATCGAAGTGCGCCCCATACGCGAACTGCAAGCCGACTGAACCGAGGAGACCACGATGAGCCAAAACGCACATTCCCTGATTGCCCACCTCGCATGCCGCAATGCTGCGGAGGCGATCGAGTTCTATCGTACCGCCTTCGGTACCGAAGCGCTGGCGGTGCACAAGCTGCCCGACGGCATGCTCATGCACGCTGCGCTGCGCCTGGGCGACGCGGTGTTCTACCTCGGCGAGGCTTCACTCGAGTGTGGCTGCCCGTCGCCGGCCGACCTGGGCGGCAGTGGCGTTACCCTGAACCTGCCGGTGGCCGACTGCGACGCCGCTTTCCAGCGCGCGCTCGATGCCGGTTGCTCGACGCAAATGCCGCCCCAGGACATGTTCTGGGGCGATCGCTACGCGGTGGTGGTCGATCCCTTCGGTCACCGTTGGTCGATGGCGCAGCACGTGCGCGAGGTCTCACCCGAGGAGATCGAGCGCGCAGGCGCCGAGTTCTGCTTCAAGCCCGAATGAGCGACGACGTACGCGACGCGATCGAGTCCGTCTGGCGGGCTGACTCGCGTCGCGTGCTGGCCACGCTGATTCGTTTGCTGGGCGACTTCGATCTTGCCGAGGAGGCCCTGCATGACGCGTTTCGTGCGGCGCTGGAGCAGTGGCCGCGCGACGGCGTGCCGGGAAATCCGGCGGCCTGGCTGGTTTCCACCGGGCGCTTCCGGGCCATCGACGGCATCCGCCGTCAGCGACGCTTCGAGCCGCTCGACGAGCCCGATGTCGAGGTCGATCCGGCCAGCCTCGACCCGGCCGATCCGGAACTGCTGGCAGACGACCAGCTTCGGCTGATCTTCACCTGCTGCCACCCGGCGCTCGCGCCCGACGCGCAGATCGCGTTGACCCTGCGCGAGGTGTGTGGGCTGGCCACAGAGGAAGTTGCGCGTGCCTTTCTCGTGCCCGTACCGACGCTGGCGCAGCGCATCGTGCGTGCCAAGGCCAAGATCCGCGACGCGCGCATTCCCTACGAGGTGCCGGGCGCGGCGGAACTGCCTGAGCGTTTGGGGAGCGTGCTGCGTGTGATCTATCTGGTGTTCAACGAAGGTTACGCCGCGTCAGACGGCGAGGCGCTGACGCGCGCCGACCTGTGTGCCGAAGCCATCCGCCTCGTCCGCCTGCTGCTCCGTCTGCTGCCCGAGCCCGAAGTGGCCGGTCTGCTGGCGCTGATGCTGTTGCACGAATCCCGCCGCGCCGCCCGCACCGACACCGCCGGCGAGTTGGTGCTGCTCGACGCGCAGGATCGTAGTCTGTGGAATGCCGAACTGATCGCCGAGGGTTGTTTGCTGGTGGAGACCGCGCTCACTTCGCGCCGCTTCGGCCCGTACTGTCTGCAGGCCGCCATTGCCGCCGTGCATGCCGAGGCTCCGTGCGCCGAGGATACCGACTGGGTGCAGATCGTCGGCCTGTACGACGTCCTGCTGCGCGTCGAGCCGTCGCCGGTGGTGGAGCTGAATCGCGCTGTGGCGGTGGCCATGCGTGACGGGCCGCAAGCCGGGCTGGTACTCGTCGATGACGTGCTTGCGCGCGGGGCGCTTTCCGAATACCCGCTCGCGCATGCCGCCCGCGGCGAACTGTGCGCGCGGCTCGGCCAGCGCGACTCGGCCCTCGAAGCCTGGGGCAGGGCGCTGGCGCTGACACGCCAGGGCGCTGAGCGGCGGCATATCGAACGGCGCATTGCAGAGCTTGGCGGCTGAGTGTCGATTTGCGCAGGTG
>JACESY010000081.1 GCA_013911595.1 Azoarcus sp. | reverse complement strand
TTGGCACGTAGGGTACGTCGAGGACGAGCCGCTCGTCCTCGACGTACCCTACGTGCCAACGCCCAACGAGGCGGTCTATCGCATGCTCGAGCTGGCCGAGGTGCAAGCCGACGACTACGTCATTGACCTGGGTTCTGGCGATGGACGCATCGTCATCGCCGCCGCGCGAGACTGGGGTGTGAAGCGCGCGCTGGGCATCGAGATCGACCCCGAACGCATCGCCGAGGCCAACGAGGGTGCGAAGGAAGCCGGGGTGGAGGATCGCGTGCGGTTCGAGCGCGGCAACCTCTACGAGATTGACTTCTCCGAGGTCGACGTGCTGACCATGTATCTGCTGCCGTCGATCAATCTGGACCTGCGACCGATCATTCTCGAGACGCTGCGTCCGGGCACGCGCGTGGTCTCTCACGCATTCGACATGGGTGACTGGCGTCCGGACCGCTACATCCAGGTGCAGGGCCGCTATGTCTACTACTGGGTAGTCCCGGCCCGGGTCGAGGGCACATGGGAGGTCATGCACACCGACGGTTCGAGCTTCAGCGTCGAGATCAAGCAGACCTATCAGCGCATCGAAGGCATCGCGCTGATCGAAGGTCGCCCGCGCCCCCTCATGTTTGCCGACTTGCATGGCGACACGATTCGCTTCAGCCTCGAGAACCGGCACTACGCCGGCCAGGTCGACGGCGAGCGCATCACCCCCCTTCCGGGAAACAAGCTGGTAACGGGCTGGCATGCGAAGCGCATCTGACGAGGGCGAGAACTGCCCCACCGCGGGACCGAACCGCGGGCTCTCGGTTCTCGACGGCGTTGCCGTCCTGGTCGGCGTGGTCATCGGCATCGGCATCTTCGGCTTTCCGCCGCTGGTGGCACAGTTCAGCGCCAGCCCCGAGGTGTATCTCGGACTGTGGCTGGCGGGCGGCATCGTGATGCTGCTCGGTGCGCTGTGCTATGCCGAACTCGGGTCGGCCTGGCCGCATACCGGCGGGGAATACCATTTCCTGCGTCGCGCCTGGGGGCCGTTTGTCGCCCTGCTCTTCGCCTGGGCGCGCGGCTCGGTCATCCAGACCGGCTCGATCGCCGCAGTGGCCTTCATCTACGGCGAGTACGCCAGCCAGATCCTGCCGCTGGGACCCTACGGCACGGCCGTGCACGGCGCATTCGCGGTGATCGCCCTGACCGCGCTCAACATCATCGGCACGGGCGGCTCCAAGCGCACGCAGGTGGTGTTTACGGCGTTCACGGTGATTGCGCTGCTGGCCATCGTCGCAGCCGGTGTCGCGGCAAGCAGCGCGGGCGCGCCGCCGGCCGCGCCCGCACCGCTTTCGGGCAACCTCGCCGGTGCGCTGGGCATGGGCATGGTATTCGTGCTGCTGACCTATGGCGGCTGGAACGAGGCGGCCTATCTGTCGGGCGAGTTGCGCGACCCTGCGCGCAACATGCCTCGCGTGCTGCTTATCGGTACCTTGGTGGTTACCGCGGTGTATCTGCTCGCCAATGCCGCCTACCTGCACATCTTCGGCCTGCAGGGGCTGCGCGATACCCACGCCGTGGGTGCGGAGCTGATGCGCATCGCCTTCGGCCCGATGGCCGCTGTCGCGCTCAGCCTGATGGTCTGCGTGGCGGCGCTGAGCACGATGAACGCCACCATCCTGACCGGCGCACGCGTGTACTACGCGCTGGGTCACGACCTGCCGCAACTGCGCATGCTGGCCACCTGGAGCGACCGCGGCGAGACGCCGACACGCGCGCTGGTGGCCCAGGGGGCGATCACGCTGGCGTTGATCGTCTTCGGCGCTGCCAGTCACAACGGCATCGAGACCATGGTGGCCTACACGGCACCGGTGTTCTGGTTGTTCATGTTCCTCACCGCGATGGCCGTGATCGTGCTGCGCATGCGCGAACCCGACCGCCCACGCCCCTTCCGCGTTCCGCTGTATCCACTGCCGCCGCTGCTGTTCGCTGCGGTGTGTCTGGGGCTGCTGTGGTCGAGCGCGCAATACGCCGGGGCCGGTGCGTGGCTGGGGCTGGCCGTGCTGGCAGCCGGGTTGCCGCTGGTGGTGCTGCAACGTCGCGGCACTTTGCGCCCGGCCGAGCAGTCAGGGTCCTGACCGGCGGATAGCGCGCGCCGTGTGCTCGTGCCGGATTGGCGCAAGCGCCCGGCGCTGATAGGCTTGCTCGCCTGTCCTTGAGCCTGAACCCCGCGATGTCCACGAATGCAACAATCGTCGTCTGCCTGTGTGCCGAATGGTGCGGCGTCTGCCGTGAGTACCGCGCGCCCTTCGATGCCGTCGCCGACCAGCACCGCGACCATGCTTTCCACTGGGCCGACATCGAGGACGAACCCGACTGGCCCGATGCGCTGGAAATCGAGAGTTTTCCGACGGTGCTCGTGCAACGTGGCGACGCCGTGCTGTTTCTCGGCCCGGTCCTGCCTCAGCCCGGGCACCTGGCTCGCCTGCTCGCGAGCTTCGCGACGCTGGACGAAGCCCAGGTGCAGGCGCATGTCGCCGCCACCGAGGAACGACGCCTGTGGCAACAGGCACGCGAATTCGGGCGACGCATTGCCGCCTCTCAGGGCTAGCCCTCAGCGCCGGCTGATCGGGCGTGCGCCCGCCGTCAGTGCTCGCCCGGTTCGAGACGCAGAATGCGCCCGCGGCTCTCGTCGAGCAGATACAGATGGCCATCCGGCCCCATGCGTACGTCGCGAATGCGCGAACCCATCTCCTCGAGCAAGGCGTGTTCGGCCACTACGCGCTCGCCATCGAGTTCCAGACGCACCAGTTTCCGACCGGCCAGCGCACCGATGAACAGGTTGCCGCGCCACTCAGGAATGGCTTCGCCCGTATAGAAGGCCATGCCCGACGGCGCGATCGAGGTCGGCACCCAGTAGTGCACGGGCGATTCGACCCCCTCGCGCTCGGTCGCGTCTCCGAATGGAAGCCGGGTCACGTAGTTGCGTCCGTGCGTGATGTCCGGCCAGCCGTAGTCGGCCCCGGCGCGGATGATGTTCACCTCGTCGCCGCCGCGCGGGCCGTGCTCGTGAATCCACAGTTCGCCGCTGTCCGGGTGCAGTGCGGCCCCCTGCACGTTGCGATGCCCGTAGGTCCAGATCTCGTCGAGCGCACCGCGCCGACCGACGAAGGGATTGTCCCTGGGCACCGAGCCATCCGGCGCAATGCGCACGATCTTGCCCAGATGGCTGTCAAGCCGCCGCGAGCGCTCGCGCATCTGATTGCGGTCGCCCAGCGTGACGAACAGCATGCCGTCCGGCCCGACGACCAGCCGCGAGCCGAAATGGTGCCCGCCGCCGGGATCGTCGTTCTGCGCGAAGATGCGCTGCACCGCGCGCAAGCGCATGCCCGGCAAGTCGAGCTCGGCGCGCGAGACGGCCGTTCGTGCCCCGTTCGAGGTGGGTTCGGCATAGGCGAAGAAGATCGTCCGGTCGCGTTCGAACTCGGGGCTGAGGACCACGTCGAGCAATCCGCCCTGCCCCTGCGCATGCACCCGCGGCACCCCTCTCAAGGCATCGGAGATACGCCCGTCGGCGTCGACGATGCGCATGCGTCCGGCACGCTCGGTGACCAGCATGCGAGCGTCCGGCAGAAAGGCCAGTGCCCACGGCGACTGTAGCCCTTCGGCCACGATGTGAACGCGCAGCTCGGTGTTGCCTCCCACGGCTTCGGGCGCCGCGAGCGTGCCCGGCGCGATCAGGAGCAGGAAATGAATGCTGACAATCGCGGCAACGCGCCGCACCGCATGCACAAAGCCCGTCGCCATACAATGCCTCCCGCACTTGCAGCACCTCGCGGAACGATCTCCGCGTCTCCCCGGTCCGACCACGCCCGCAGCCATCGGTTTCCTCATGTCCGCTTCACTTCGCCGTATCGTCGCCGTGCTGTTCGTCCTGTCGTTGGTGGCCGGCTTCGTGGTCGCGTTGCTGCCCCCGCCCGAAGGGGTGAGCCTCGCCGCCGGTCGAGACAAGCTGTTCCATTTTGCCGCCTTCGCAGGATTTGCGCTGTTCGGCTTCACGGTCTGGCCGGCACGCATCCCGTCGGTACTCGCCCTGCTGCTGGTCTATGGACTGGTCATCGAGATCGCGCAGTCGGCCACCGGCCATCGTTCAGGGGATCCGCTCGACTGGATCGCCGATGCGACTGGCGTCCTCGCCGCTTTCGTGCTGCGCACATTGTGGCTTCGCCTGCGCGCAGCGACCGCGTGATTGCCGCCCGGCCGGCGCACCGGTAGGATACGGACGACCCATGACACGGGGGTGATGCTGGCACTCGCGCCACGTGCGTGTGCCAGCGATCGCGTTTCGTAACGGGGTTCGCGCTAGAATCATTCGATGATCGGGTACGGCCCGAGCCCGGCCGCAGGTGCAGACGAGGACCGACACGATGGAACGTATGGAATTCACCAAGCCCCTTCACGTGACCACCTGGATGGCCGTGTTCGTGGCTGTGATCGTCGCGCTCGCGGCCTATCTGATTCCGCACCTGCAGTTCGCCTTTCTGGCCAACCTCCCGTTCAACGCGCTGATTCTCGTCGTCTTCGCAATCGGCGTGGTCGTCAATTTCGTCCATGTCTGGAAATTGCAGCGCGAGGTGCTGTGGGCCGAGAGCTACAGCCTCGGCGGGCCGGACGCGCCGCATGCGACCAAGCCCGTCATGCTCGCCCCGCTCGCCCGCACCCTGACCACCTCGGCCGAAGACGGCGAACAACCGCGGCTTACCCCGGCGATGATGCGCGCCACGCTGGACGGCGTGCAGATCCGCCTCGAGGAGCAGCGGGACCTGAGCCGCTACATCATCGGGGCGCTGATTTTCCTGGGTCTGCTGGGCACCTTCT
Source organism: Azoarcus sp. (assembly GCA_013911595.1). Lineage (GTDB taxonomy): Bacteria > Pseudomonadota > Gammaproteobacteria > Burkholderiales > Rhodocyclaceae > Pseudazoarcus. The sequence goes on along the minus strand of JACESY010000081.1, from coordinate 8,025 downwards.
GGGGTCTGCTCGTGACGGTGCGCTCGGTCGGCGAGATCATCGGCGACATCAGCGGCGGCAGCAACGCGATCGAAATGTTCGAGAGCATGAAGCTGCAGCTCGACGAACCGCTCTCGGGCATGGCCACGAGTTTCTCCTGCGCATTGTTCGGGCTGGCCGGCTCGCTGGTGGTCGGCTTCCTCGACCTGAACGCCGGCCACGCCCAGAACCGCTTCTATCAGGAAATCGACCAGTGGCTCGCGAGCGTGGTGGACGAACCGGCCGTGCAGGCTTCGTCGAACACCGACGAGATCCGCGGGGAACTGCGCGAACTGATCCGCGCGATCAACAACGCTTCCGGCAACGGCAAGGCCGATTAAGCCGATGGCGATGCTCAACCGTCGTCGCGCCCTCGATTTCTGGCCGGGCTTCGTTGGCGCGCTCGCCGCGCTGCTGCTGGTCACGGTCTTCGGTCTGCTGATCTTCGCCGTCGGCCAGTTCATGATCACCGACGTGATCACCGGACGCGATCGTACGCTGGCCCGCCTGGACGCCGAGCTGAGCGCCCGCACCGACCGCCTGCAAAAGGAATCGAGTACGCGCCAGCGCGCCGAGGCGACGATCGGCGAGCTGTCGGAGACGCTGACCGGCACCGAGCGCGAACGCGACGCGCTACGCGCACGCGCCCTCGAACTGGACGCGGCGCTGTCGGCCACCGACATCGAACTGAACGACCAGCGCGAGCGCAACGCCCGCCTGGCACAGACCAATGCCGAGTTCGAGCAACGCATCCAGGTGCTGGGTGCCGAACTGGCCTTGTCCGAGCGCAACCGTGTCGAGGAGGCCGAAGCAGCCGAGCGCGCGCTGGGTGCGCTGACCGAGGCGTCCGAACAGCGCATCGCCGCGCTCACGGCTGAATCCGAAAGTGCGCTGGTCTCCGCCCGTGATGAAGCCCGCCAGGCGCGAACCCTCAGCGACGAACTCCAGACCCAGCTCGCGGCCACACGCGAGACTCTCGTCCAGCGCGAGGCGAGCCTCGCGACGGCGCGCACCGACCTCGCCGAGCGTGACCGGCGCATCGCGGACCTGGAGAGCACACTGACCGATGCCCGCGGCGAACTGGGCAAGCGTGCGCAGCGCATCGCCGAGCTTGACGCCACGCTGGCCACGACGCGCGAACGGCTCGCCGCACGCGAGCAGCGCATTGTCGAGCTGGATCGCTCGCTGGTCGAGGCACGCGACACGCTGAGCACACGCGAGCGCCGCATCGAGACACTCGATCGTGAGCTGAGCAGCGCGCGCCAGCAACTCGCCGCGCAGGAGCAGCGTATTGTCGAGCTGGATCGCACACTGGGCGAGGCGCGCGACACGCTGGCCACGCGTGAGCGCCGCATCGAGGCGCTCGACCGCGAACTGAGCACGGCTCGCCAGCAGTTCGACGGCCGCGAGCAGCGCATCGCCACGCTCGAACAGGATCTGGGCAATGCACGCGACGATGTCGGCCGGCTCGAGACCACGCTGGCGCAGGCGCAAGCGCAACTGTCCACGCGAGCGCAACGCATCGAGCAACTCGACCAGACGCTGGCGCTGGCCAAGCGCGATATCGCGCAGGGCAACGAGCGTGTCGCCGAGTTGGAGCGCTCGCTTGCCTCGGCTCAGGAGCAGGTACAGACACTTGATGAGCGCATCGCACGGCTCGATGAGGCCCGCAAGACGGCACAGTCCGATCTGCAGCAGAGCACGCAGAGCGGGGAACGGATCGAGCAGCAACTGGCTGCCGCACAATCGCGGGTGACCGAGCATGAAGAACGCATCGAGGAGCTCCAACGCTCGCTGGAGGACGCGCAACGCGAGCTCGAGCAGAGCCGCGCCAATCTCCTAGCGCAGATCGAATCGGCAAAGGAGGCGCTTGAGCAAAGCAATCGCCGCGTCACCGATCTCGAGTCACAACTCGATGCGACGCGCTCGGAACTGGCCGCGCGCAGCGTCGCCGCGGCGGAGCGTGAGCGCGCGGTCGCGCTGGTCGACGCCACCATCGAACCCGCCCCCCAGCAAAAGTCCTTCGCCGAGCACCGGCGAGAGTTCTATGCGGCGCTGCGTCCGGTCTTCGGCAACGCGTCGGGGACGGTCGGCGAGCGCTTCATCCTCCCCACGGACACCTTGTTCCCGCCGGGTGGGGCCGAGTTGGGCAACGCCGGGCGCGCCCGGCTTTCGAGCCTCGCCGAAATCCTGAAGTCCGCATCCGCGAACTTCCCGGCCTCGGTGCGATGGTCGCTGCGCGTCGACGCGCACACCGACGATCGCCCGGTCAGCGGAGGGCGCTTCGCATCGAACGACGAACTGAGCGTCGCCCGCGCCCGCGCGATCACGCGCTTCCTGCAGGCGCGCGACGTCCCGCCCTCGCGCCTGGCGGCCAACGGCTACGGCGCCAGGCACCCGCTCGACACGCGCGGCACGCCCGAAGCGCAGTCGCGCAACCAGCGCATCGAGATCCGCCTCACAGACCGCTGAACATCGGACCGGTTCGACCCGCGGCCCACCCCGCCCCTATACTGGAATCTCCTGCAACGAGTGCAACGGAGGTTCCAGCATGTCCGAACACGTCTACAAGCTCGTCGAACTGGTCGGCTCTTCGACCCAAGGCACGGACGACGCCATCCGCAACGCCATCGCCACGGCCAACAAGTCGCTGCGTCACCTCGACTGGTTCGAAACCACCGAGATCCGCGGCCACATCGCCGACGGCAAGATCGCCCACTGGCAGGTCAAGCTCAAGGTCGGGTTCCGCATCGAAGACTGAGGCGGCCGACCACGAATCATTGCGGGCAACGCGGCAATCTCGTACGCCGCCGAACTGGCCGGCGTACGAGATTGCCGGACTACGCTCGCAATGACCGCCAGTGCCCGAAACCGCAGCGCGTCCTGAACGCCCTACGCGCGCGCGACGCTCTCCCCGGCCATCCTGGGTGCAGGCGTCGGTGCGCGACGTCCACGCCGTCCCTTCACGATCTGGCGCGAGAGCACGATCATCGGCACCAGGCCGACCGCGACAATGGTCAGCGCCGCCGTCGAGGCTTCGGCCAGACGCTCGTCCGCCGCCAGGTTGTGAGCCTGGGTGGCGAGCGTGTCGAAATTGAACGGGCGCATCACCAGCGTCGCCGGCAGCTCCTTCATCACGTCCACGAAAACCAGCAGGCCTGCCGTCAGCAGGCTGCCGCGCAGCATCGGTATATGCACGCGGCGCAGCGTGGCAAAGCGCCCGTGGCCAAGAATGCGCGAAGCGTCGTCCATGTTGGGCGTGATCTTGCCCAGACTGGCGTCAACCGTGTGCAGCGCGATCGACAGAAAGCGCGTCAGGTAGGCATAGACCAGGGCTGCGATGCCGCCGGTCAGGACGAGTCCGGGATTGACACCGAACCAGGCCATCGCGGCCTCGGCAATGGCATTGTCGAGTCGGGTCACCGGGATCAGCACCCCGACTGCGATCACCGAGCCGGGCACGGCATAACCCAGCCCGACCACGCGATTGCCCGCCTGCGGCCAGTTCGACGGTGACAGGCGCGCCGCATAGGCAAGCAACAACGCCAGCCCCACCGCCAGCACGGCGGTCACCGAGGCCAGTACGAAACTGTTGCGCGCGAGCAGCACAAAGCGCGGCCCGAACTGCGCATCGCCATCGACGATGGCCATATGGAGCAGCAATGCCCCGGGCAGCAGGAAGCCGGCGACCAACGGCATCACGCACAGCGCCGTCACCCCCCAGGCACGCCAACCCCGCAGCCGGATGCGCGCCGGTGAGGCGTTCTGGCGCGAGGTGTTGTTGAAACGCGCACGCCCCCGACTGATGCGCTCGAGCACCAGCACGACGATCACGAAACCGAGCAACAGCGCCGCCAATTGCGCCGCGGCTGCACGATCACCGAAGGAGAACCAGGCACGATAGATGCCGGTGGTGAAGGTCTGCACACCGAAGTACGAGACGGTGCCGAAATCGGCGAGCGTCTCCATCAGCGCCAGCGCGGTACCGGCGACGATGGCCGGGCGCGCCAAAGGCAATGAGACCTGCCAGAAACTGCCCCACGGACCCAGGCCAAGCGAGCGCCCGGCCTCGAGCATGCCTGCGGCACGCTCCAGGAACGCGGTACGCGCGAGCAGATAGACGTAGGGATAGAGCACGAACATGAACATCGCCGACGCGCCACCGACCGAACGCACGTCGGGAAACCAGTAGTCGCCCGCGCCCCAGCCGAACCACTCGCGCAAGCCACTCTGTACCGGTCCGACGAACTGCAGGAAATCGGTGTAGACATAGGCCATGACGTAGGCCGGCACGGCCAGCGGCAGCACCAGCGCCCACTCGAGCACACGCCGCCCGGGAAAGTCGAACATGGTGGTGAACCACGCCCCGAGCACACCGATGCTGGCCACGCCGAATCCGACGACCACGCACATCACGACCGTATTGCGGATGAACTCGGGCAGCACCGTCGAAGCCATATGGCTCCAGGTGTCCGATGTGCCGCCGACGAGCACGTTGGAAAATACCGACAGCACCGGCACCGCGATCAGCAGAGCAACGAGCAGCCCCGACCAGGTCAGGGGAGAGCGATCCGGCAAAAAGCGGGTGGAAACGGTCCTGGCTTGCATCGGAAACCCGAAGAAACGGGCCGCCTTCGCTGCACGGCCCGTGTTTTAGAAATTATAATTGATCGCATTATCGCTTCTACGGAGGCGCGTCGCCAAATGCTGCGACGCGCGAATCCCGATGTCCCATCTCGAACTCAGTGCGATCGAACTGGCCTACGACGCGCACCCCGTCGTGCGGCGACTGTCCATGCGCCTGCCGCGCGGAGCGATCGGTTGCCTGCTGGGGCCGTCGGGCTGCGGGAAAACCACCGTGCTGCGCTGCATCGCCGGCTTCGAGCATGTCGACGAGGGCGAAATCCGGCTGGACGGACGCGTGGTCAGCAGCACCTCGATTCATCTGCCGCCCGAACAGCGGCGCATCGGCATGGTGTTCCAGGACTACGCGCTGTTTCCTCACCTCACCGTGGGCGCCAACATCGGCTTTGGCCTGCGCGGGCTCGAAGCGGGGGCGCGCCACTCACGTGTCGAGGCCATGCTCGGCGTGATCGGGCTGGCCGGCCAGGGGGGACGCTATCCACACGAGCTGTCGGGCGGCCAGCAGCAGCGCGTCGCGCTGGCGCGCGCGCTCGCCCCCGAACCGGATCTGCTCCTGCTCGACGAGCCCTTCTCGAATCTCGACGTGGAACTGCGCGAGCGCCTCTCCCACGAGGTGCGCGACATCATCAAGGCAACCGGCATCACCGCGGTGATGGTCACTCACGACCAGAACGAGGCCTTCGCCGTCGCCGACGAGATCGGTATCATGCACGAAGGGCGCATCCAGCAATGGGACACGCCCTACAACCTGTACCACCGGCCATGCAACCGCTTCGTGGCCGATTTCATCGGACAGGGCGTGCTGCTCTCGGGCGAGGTCATCGACGATCATCACGTGCGCACCGACCTGGGTCTGCTGGTGAGCGCCATCCCCACCGAATGCCGTATCGAGGATGGCCGCAACTGCGGCCGTTGCACGGTCGAGGTGCTGTTGCGCCCGGACGACGTCGTGCACGACGACGACAGCACGCTCCAGGCCCGCGTTCTCAAGAAGGCCTTTCGCGGCGCCGACATCCTGTACACACTGGAACTGGATTCGGGCGCGCGCGTACTCTCGCTGGTGCCCAGTCACCACAACCATGCGCTGGGCGAGATGATCGGCATCCGCCTGGAAGCCGATCACGTCATCACCTTCCATCGCGACGCCGAATATGCCGCTCATGCGCAGCCGTTCAACGCGCTGCAGTGCTCCGAAGGATGATTCCCTGGCTGTCCTACACACCGCATTTCCCGCCCGTCGATAGCGCACTCGACGACCCTCCGGGCCTGCTCGCGGCGGGCGGAGATCTGACCCCCGAATGGCTGCTCGAAGCCTACCGGCACGGCATCTTTCCGTGGTACAGCGAAGGTCAGCCCATCCTGTGGTGGAGCCCCGATCCACGCATGGTGCTGTTTCCGGGCGAGATGCGCATCTCGCGCTCGCTGCGCCGAACCTTGCGGCGCGCGCACTTCGAAGTCCGTCTGGACACGGCCTTCGACGCAGTCGTCGAGGCCTGCGCCGCACCTCGCGAGGATGCCCCCGGAACCTGGATCACACCCGAGATGCGCCGCGCCTACGGCGAAATGCACGTCCTGGGCCATGCGCACAGCGTCGAGGCCTGGCAGGACGGCAAACTGGTCGGCGGACTCTACGGCATCGCGCTGGGACGGGCGTTTTTCGGCGAATCGATGTTCAGCCGGAGCACCGACGCATCCAAGGTGTGTCTGGCCCATCTCGCGCGCTTTCTTGAATCACGGAATTTCGGCGTGATAGATTGCCAGATGACGACGACGCATCTGCTGTCGCTGGGCGCCCGTGAAATTGCGCGCCACGAGTTCTGCGCGCTGATCGGAGAACTCGCCGACAGCGGATCGCCGCCCGGACGCTGGCCAGCCAGCGCGGTTGCCGACACTTTCCAGGTAAGCCGTTGAGCCCATGCAAAAGGACTATCCGTACGCCCTCATCCAGTTCTACGCGACGGCGCCCTATGCGTGCTCCTATCTGCCCGATCGCACCGCGCGCTCGCAGGTCGCAACCCCCGGGCACCTGATCGACACGCCGATCTACAGTGATCTGGTGCGCAACGGCTTCCGTCGCAGCGGCGTGTTCACCTATCGCCCGCGCTGCGACAGTTGCCAGGCCTGCGTGCCAGTGCGCATTCCGGTCGATCGTGCGCGCTACGACCGCAACCAGCGCCGCGTGCTTGCCCGCCATGCCGACCTCACCGCGCATGAGCGCGCGCTCGAATTCGACGAAGAACACTACGCGCTCTACCAGCGTTACCAGGGTGTGCGCCACGCCGGCGGCGGCATGGATCAGGACAACCGCGAGCAATACACGCAGTTCCTGCTGCAAAGCCACGTCGATACGCGGCTGGTCGAATTCCGCGAGAACGGCGTGTTGCGCATGGTCAGCGTCATCGACCGCCTCATCGACGGCCTCTCGGCCGTCTACACCTATTACGAGCCGAACGTGCCACGCACCAGCTACGGCACCTACGGCATCCTGTGGCAGATCGAGACCTGCCGCCGCCTCGGTTTGCCCTACCTGTATCTGGGCTACTGGATTCGCGAGAGTCCCAAGATGGCCTACAAGAGCCGGTTTCGCCCGCTCGAAGGGCGCATCGACGGGCACTGGCAGGTACTCCAGGACTTTCTGCGGCCCTAGCCGAATGATGCACGCCGACTGCGGCGACCATCGACGGCGTCTTTCATCATCCTAGAGTACCCTCCCCCCGACATGACCTATTCCCTGCTGCGCCCCGCGCTGTTCGCCCTCGACCCCGAGGCGGCCCATGACCTGACCCTGCGTGCGCTGCGCACAGCCGGCCGCCTCCTGCCGGTTGGCGCGGCTGCGCCCTCCGAGCCGGTCGAGGTGATGGGTATTCGCTTTCCCAACCGCATCGGCTTGGCCGCCGGTCTCGACAAGAACGGCGCGGCCATCGACGGGCTCGCGCGGCTGGGCTTTGGTTTTCTCGAGATCGGCACCGTCACGCCGCGCGCACAACCGGGTAACCCGCGCCCCCGCCTGTTCCGCATCCCTTCCGCGCAGGCCATCATCAACCGCATGGGCTTCAACAACGAGGGCGTCGACGCGCTGATCGCGAACGTCACCGCTTCGCGCTACACGGGCGTGCTGGGCATCAACATCGGCAAGAACTTCGACACGCCGATCGAGCGCGCTGCCGACGACTACCTGGCCTGCCTGGACAAGGTCTATCCGCACGCCGCCTACGTCACCGTCAACATCTCCTCGCCGAACACGCAGAATCTGCGACAGTTGCAGGGCGCGGACGAACTCGATGCGCTGTTGGGTCGCCTCAAGGCCCGCCAGCGCGAGCTGGCCGACGGTCACGGGCGTTACGTGCCGCTGGCGCTCAAGAT
>JACESY010000080.1 GCA_013911595.1 Azoarcus sp. | reverse complement strand
CACGCGCTCATGCAGGTCGGCTTCCTCGCGCGTGAGCGGGATTGTCTGTTCAGACGCCATCCTTCTCGATTCCGAACGGAAAAGTGCAATCTTCGCGAAATTCGCCCGCGAGGTCGGCCACGCGCTCGTTGGCCGGGTCGTGGTGCCAGATGACCTCGACGGCGCGCCCGTCGCGGTGCGCATCTTCGAGCAGGTCGAAGATGTCCATCATCGCCTTCACCGAGCTGGTGTTCATGTACATCAGTCGCAGTTCCAGGTGCAGCGGATGCCCGCTCGATGCCAGATAGCGCTCGATCCAGTCGATCACCCCGGCGAAGAACTCGAAGGAGTTTTCCGGGAAGGAATCTCCCGCAATGCGCATCACGCCGGAATCCCAGTCGGCACTCACCGACGGGGTCGATTGAGTGGCTTCGATGTTCAACTCGTTCATCGGACGATTACCCATAGCTGTTCCATTCAGATCACTGCACGCACGCTGAAGAAGACCCGTTCGCCGCCCAGGTCGGACAGCGTGGCCGCCAGCGGCCGCGACGACTTGCGCGCGACGTCGATCAGGCCCAGGCCGGCCCCGCTGACAGCGTCTTCGTCACGCGGGCGACGCAATTGCTCCTTGTACGCAGCCTTGAGTTCGGCCTTGTCCATCGCCGCGAGTTGCTCGATGCGCGCGAGCAGCGCCTCGCCATCACCGCGCTCGACCATGTTGCCGGCCTGCACCGCATAGCCGCCATCGTCGTCGCGCGCCACGACCACCGTCGCCGCTGCGTCGCTGTCTTCGTATCCGCGCACCCTGCAGTAATGGCGGATGTTCTGCGTGAGTTCGATATACACGCCGAACACGTCCATGACTGCCGAAGGCTGCAGTTGTTCGGCAGTCAGATAATTGCGCAGCGCGTTGCCCAGTTCCTCGATCAGCCCGTGGGAAATCGGCCCGTTGAAACACAGCAGGATGTTGCGCCGGCTGAACTGCCCGCGCAGTTCGAAAAGGTCGATTGCGTTCATGGTCTCGGCTTCAGGTCAGTCGGAACGATAATATCGTGATGTCGTCCCGCTGCGGGACATCACCCCGATATTCCTCAAGTGCGCGGTCGATGGCCTCGGCCTGTTCGGCCATGGACAGCGGCGCGATGCTGCGCAGCAACTCGGCGAAACGGGTATTGCCGAAGCCGAAGCCGCGCTCGCCACCGGCCTGGTCGAGATAGCCGTCGGTGGCCAGATAGCAGGTCGTGTGCGGCGCAATCACGACCTCGGTGTCCGAATACTCGCCGCGGCGACGGTCGCCAAGCGCGCGCCGGTGACCGCGGATCTCGCCAAGGTCTTCGCCGTCGCTCCAGTACAGCGAGATCTTCGCGCCGGAAAAACGCACCCGGCGACTGTCCGTCTCCATCACCACGATGCCGCCATCCATGTTGGTGGCGATGCCGCGTGGCAGCGCGAAGTCCTGCAACATTGCGCGCATGGCCTCGTCGGTGCGTTGCAGGATCGCCGCCGGTGAAGCCATGCCTTCGTGCGTGACCGCGTGATCGATGGCCGCACGCGCGAGCATGGTCATCAACGCGCCGGGCACACCGTGGCCGGCGCAGTCGAACACGCCGACCAGGCAGCGATCGCCCTCGGAGCGGAACACGTAGAAGTCGCCACCGACGACATCGCGCGGCCGCCACAGGATGAAGTGATCATCGCCCAGCGTCTGCGACAACTGCCGGTCAGGCAAAATCGCACGCTGAATCAGGCTGGCGTAGTCGATCGAGGCGCGGATCTGGCGGTTGGCCGCTTCCATCTCGTGGTTGCTGCGCTCGAGCGCCTCGGTGCGCTCGCGCACCTGCCCTTCCAGATTCTCGGTATGACGACGCACCTGCCCGGCCATGCTCGCAAAGGCGCGATTCAGGTCGCCGATCTCGTCTGCCCCCGCCGTCGGCAAGGACACGTCGTAACGCCCGCGTTCGATCTCGATCGCCGACTCGCGCAAACGCCTCAGCGGGCGCAGCACCAGACGATCAACGGCGAAGCCCAACAGCAACAGCAGGGCCAGCACCGAGAGCGCCAGCGCGGCCACCACGGTGCCCAGCCATCCCCCCTCGAATACCTCGGCGACGTTCAGATCGACGGCGGTCAGCACGTGCCAGCGCAGTTCGGGAATCCAGGACATCGCGACGAGTTGCTCACGCCCGTCGAGCACCGCGCGCACGACACGCACACCCTGTGGATCGGCCTGGGCCTCGGCCATCGCCGAGCGCACCGCATCGCGCTGATCATCTGCGTCGAACAGCCGTTCCAGACCGTCGGTGGCGGCAACGCCGGCGGCCGAACCGAAGGCGATCAGCGAGGCGTCCGGGTGGGCCTGGATCGCGCCGTTGTCGTCGAGGATCATCGGCGTCACGCCCGCCTCGTCGGTGGACACGAACTCCTGGATGAACTCGCCCAGATCCAGCCCCGTACCCGCCAGGCCGATGCGCCGATCGCCGTCCGTGATGACGACGTTGAGCCACACGCGTGTGGTACCCAGCTCCTGGTCCGGATTGACGTTGATGTTGTAGGCGTCGTCGCCGCCCACGGTATTGAAGAACCAGGCGTCCTTATCCGCCTGCGGGTCGAGCGTGTAACGCGGCGTGGCGCTGAACGCCTCATCCTCGGTATTGAAGTAGTAATGCCGGCTGAGTGCGCTGATCAGGAAATACGAGCGACTGCCGAAATCGGCGCGATAGCCTTCGGCCTCGCGGAAGAACAGCGCGCGCTTGTCGGCATCGCTCTCGTCGAGCAGCCAGCGGCGCGTCAGTTCCGAGCCGGCGAGCCGGCGTGACAGCGCCAGATCACGGGTGACCGGCGCAAGAATCTTCTGGCGGTTGAGCTCGGTGAAATTGCGCGCGTAGGCCTCGCCGAAATATGTGCGAACACCGTCGAGAAACTGCCAGCCGAACAAGGCTGCCGGCGCAAGCACCAGCGCGCAGGCGAGCACCAGCGCAAGCATCGACTTGGCCCGCAAGCCCCAACCCCGCCTGACCTCTGCAGTCATCTCGCGCGCGATGCCTCCATACTCGCGTCCGTACGGCGCTGCGCACGAACATCAAGACCATTCAAGCGACATGGATTTATCGCCGGGCGCGACTCTAACACGAGAACCACCCGGCCCAAAGCACCACCAACCGGCCTCGGTCCCACTCACGAATACGGGCGGGGATCCTCGACCGAAACACGGTACTGGTGGGTCACCTCGGCGTCGCCATCGGGCAAGGCCTGCAGGAAGCGCGCATCGATCGGCGCCATGTACAGCGGACGGCGATTTCCGTCGGGCATGTCTTCCCACTGAAACACGATGTAATAGCCACCGGCAAAACTGATCATGTCGAGGTTGAACATTCCGATCATCGTGCCGCCGCGCGACACCAGACAACGAACCTTGTCAGCATCCATACTTGTTTCCTCGGGCACCCGCGCCACAGACACGCGTGCAGACTGGATCAAACGAAGCAGGCCCCTGCACCGAGGGGCCTGCGAATCGCGTCAAAGTTACCAGATGGTGCGTTGCGGGTCCAGTCACCGGGCGGCGGCCGGGCGAGTGCACGAGCCTTGACATAGCTCAACGAATCGCGGCACGTTCCATGTAAGCTGAACGCAAGATTCAAGCAGTGCGAACCTGCCCGCTTCGTTCTAGAATGCTCGCAAGCGAGTCGTAGAGCTCGAAACCAACAACTCAACCAAGGAGGCAACATGCACGCAGCAGAAATCATGACGCGCGACGTCATCACGGCCGCTCCGCAGACCGAAGTGCGCGAGATCGTCCAACTGATGCTCACCAACCGTATCAGCGCGGTACCCGTGGTCGACGCCGCCGGCAAGGTCCTCGGCATGGTCAGCGAGGGCGACCTCATGCGCCGCGTCGAGAACAAGACCGACCGTCGCGATTCGTGGTGGCTCAAGGCCTTGTTCACGGCCAGCAACGATGCCAGCACCTACGTCAAGTCGCACGGCCGTCGCGCCGAAGACGTGATGACGCGTGATGTCGTCACGATCAGCGAGGACACGCCGCTGTACAAGATCGCGCAGACGCTGGAGAAGCATCACATCAAGCGCGCGCCGGTGGTCAAGGACGGCAAGCTGGTCGGCATCGTCAGCCGTTCCAACCTGCTGCATGGCTTCTCGACGATGCAACAGGATGCCGGCGGCTCGGCGGACGACCACAGCATCCGCGAGAAGATCATCAAGGAGATGACCGACAAGCTCGACATCTCGCAATCGACCACCAACGTCGTCGTCGTCGACGGTGTCGTGACCCTGTGGGGTCTGGTCGACAGCGAGGCCAAGAAGAAGGCTGCCGGCGTCGCCGCCGAGACGGCCGCTGGCGTCAAGGAAGTACACAACAACCTCGGCGTGTCGCCGGCGCAGGTCGGCGCGTACTGATCGACATCGCATGCCGCAGTGCAACGGCCGCCTTCGGGCGGCCGTTTTCATTTCACGGCAGGCGCAGCCGCACGCGGCTGCCGGCCGCGCCGGCCACCACTTCCATGCGCACGTCCATGCGCTCGCGCAGTTCGGCCACGTGCGAGATCACGCCCACCAGCCGGCCCGTCTGCTGCAGGTCGATCAGCGTGGACAGCGCGAAATCCAGCGCTTCCGGATCGAGCGTGCCGAAGCCCTCGTCGATGAACAGCGTTTCCATCTGGATGCCGCCGGCGCGCGACTGCACCACGTCGGCCAGCCCCAGCGCCAGCGACAGCGCCGCCAGAAAGCCTTCGCCGCCCGACAGCGTGGACGCCGGCCGGCTGCTGCCGGTGTAGTGGTCGAACACCTCCAGATCCAACCCGCCGGCGCTGCGCCCGTCCACCACACCCAGCACACGCCGCAACTCGAAGCGGCTGCGACTCATGCGCAGCAGACGCACGGACGCGGCCTCCAGCACTTCGTCGAGCAGCGTCGCCAGCACGAAGCGCTGGAAGGTCATGTTGAAGCGATTGCGTCCGAGCGCTACCTCGGCCAGCCGGCCCACCACGCTGTACTGACGTTCCAGCTCGCCGGCCTGCGCAGCCAGATCGTCGAGCGCGCGCAAGGTCTTGTCGGCCGCTTCCACCCGGCCCCCCGCATCGCGGGTGGCGAGCAGCGCGGCCTCACACGCCTCGCCCGACGCCCGCGCAGCGGCCTCGAACGCGGGCAGGTCCGGCGCACCGCCTTCCACCGCGACCGCCTGCGCGGCCTGCGTTGCGCGCTGCAAGGCTTGTTCCGCCGCCTGTTCGGCCGAGCGCGCTGCGGCCAGCTCGTTGGCGGCCTCCTGCGCGGTGCAGACGGCCTGTGCGAGCGCATCGTCGAGCGTCTTGTGCTCGGCCCGCAGGCGGGCGATTTCCGCCTCGAGCGCGGCGACCGAGGCCAAACCCTGCGGCAGCTTGCGCTGCAACAGCCCGGCCTCCGTGTCGGCACGCGTCCGTTCGCCCTCGGCCGTCTGACGCGCGCTCTCGGCGAGGCGGATGGTCTCGTCGGCCTCGCGGATGGCCAGCTCGCAGGCGGGCAGTTCGCGGTCAATCTCCGCGAGCCGCTGCGCGGCGGACTGGGCCGCTTTCAGTTCCGTCTGCAAGGCGGCCGGATCGGGTGCTTCGCTGGCGTCGCGCTCCAGTTCGCCGGCGGTCGCACGCAGGTTCTCCGCCTGTTTGTCGGCATCGTGACGGCGTGACAGCGCTGCCTCGCGCGCGGCAGACGCCTTGCGCACGGCCTCGCGGACCTCGCGCAGCGCTGCCTCCGAAACCACGTCGGTGCCCGCGCGGGCCGGCGCGGGGTGCTCCGCGCTGCCGCACACCGGACACGGCGTACCGGCCTGCAAACCGGCGGCGATCAGGCCGGCCTGTGCCGCACTCCAGGCGTGTTCGATGTCGTCCTGCCGGCGCTGCGCGTCGGCCAGCGCAACGTCGGCCGCCGTCACCGCCCTGGCGGCCTCGCTCAGCCGGGCCTCGGCGTCCGCCAGATCCTTGCGCAGTTTCACGAGCCGCGCCTGCCGCTCGCGCGCGGCCTGCGCATCCTTGAGGCGGTGTGCCAGCACCTCGGCACGCGCGGCGAGCGCCTGCACGCGTTCGCGCTCGTCGCGCCGCTCCTGCAGCGTCTTGCGCGCGGCGGCGAGTCTCGTCTCACCGCGCTCGCACTCGACGCCGGCCGCGTCGCGCCGCTTCACCGCCGCGTCCCGACGCGCCAGCGCCTGCGCCAGATCGGTCACGGCCGGCAGCAGCGCTTCGAGTTCGTTGAGGCGTTTGGCCAGCGCCTCACGCTCGGGCGCGCGGACGTTTTCGGTCGCCAGCCGGGCATCGGCCTGCGCCTGGCGCTGCGCAACGGCCTCAGACTTGCGCACGGCTTCCTGCAGGCGCTGCGCGGCATCAAGACGCTCGCGCTCGGCCTGCACGGCGGCGCGGGCGCGCTCAAACGCCTGGCGGGCGGCTGCGTCGCGCTCGCGTGCGACCTTTTCCTCTTCGCCACGTCGTTCGACCTCGCCGGCCAATTGCGCGCGCCGCTCTTTGAGCGCAGCGACGCTCTCGCAATCGGCATGCTGCAACAAGGCCTCGCGGCGCACGCGCAACTCGCGGCCAGCAGCCTCAAGCGCATGGGCACGCTCCTTGAGCGCATCGGTGAGTTCGCCGCAGATGCGGGTGCGGAACAGCGCCTCGAGAATCTCCTCGCGCTCACCGGAGCCGGCCGTGAGCAGTTCGCGGAAGCGCCCCTGCGGCAGCACGATGACCTGGCGGAACTGCGCGCTGTCGAATCCCAGCAGACCCCGCACGGCTTCCGTGACCTTGCCCGGCTGCGTGGCGAGGCTTTTCCAGTCGGCGCCGGCGAGCCGGTCAAGCTGCGCCTCGGCCTTGGCCTCGGTCCAGCCGTCGCCGCGCCTTCGCGGCCGCTGCTGAGCGGGCTTGCGCGTGACACGATAGCGCTCCATGCCGAGCGCGAATTCCAGTTCGACCTCGGTTTCCAGTTCCACCTGGGCGTGGTCGCTGCGCATCGCGCGCGCATCGCGCTCGCCGCCGGAGGTGTCGCCGTACAGCGCGAAGCACATGGCGTCGAGCAGCGTCGTCTTGCCCGCGCCAGTAGGGCCGTGGATGAGAAACAGCGCGCGATCGCCCAGTCGCGTGAAATCCACGCGCTCGCGCGCAGCGAACGGGCCGAAGGCCTGCATGGTGAGCGCGAGCGGTTTCATCGCACCTCCCGCGCGTCGCGCGCCAGGCCTTCGAGCGCTTCGTCGAGCGCGGCCGACTGCGCCGCGTCGAGGGGCTCGCCGGCCACCTCGCGGAAGAAGTCGGCGAACAGCGCGCGCGTGTCGAGCTTGCGCGAACGAGCGCGCCGCGCCGCGCCACCGCCGAAGCCCGAAAGCACGGTGCGCTCGCAGCCGAGCACATTGGGGTAGACCTCGCGCAGGCGCGCCATCGGATCCAGCAGTGCGCCGCGATCCGTGAGGCTGGCGAATACGTAGTCGTCACGCGCGCCATCGCGGGCAGCAGCGCCGAGTACGTCGTCGAGCGTGCCAGAGACGCGGCGCAGGTCGCGCAGCGGTTCGAGGGCGATGCGCTCGATCGTCGTCTCCCCGGCCGCACCCAGCTCGACCAGCGAGACGCTCTTTGCATGGTCGACTTCGGACAGCGAATACTTCAGCAACGATCCCGAATACTGGACGTGGTCGGCCCCCGCGCGTTGCGGACGATGCAGATGACCCAGGGCGACGTAGTCGAAACCTGCAAAGTGCGCGGCATCGACCGTGCCGCTTCCGCCCACCGACAGCGGGCGCTCGGACTCGCTCTCGGAGCCGCCCGCGACGAAAGCATGGGCAACGAGCACCGAACGCGCACCGGCCGGATGGGCGGCGCGCGCACGCGCGACGAGCGCGGCCATGGCCGCGTCGTGACCGGTGATCTCGACACCGAGGATGTCGCGTACCTGCGCCGGGTCGGCATAGGGCAGCGCATGCACCATGACGCGCCCGTGTGCGTCCTCGAAGGGCACGACCACCGGCGCGGCATCGATGCGCCCGGCAATGGTCAGCCCGTGATCGGCGAACAGGCGCGCGCCGAAGCCGAGGCGCTCGGCGCTGTCGTGATTGCCGGCGATGAGCACCACCGGAACGCCTTCACCGAGAACGATGCGCGAGAGTGTGTCGTCGAGCAGATTGACCGCCTCGGCCGGAGGCACGGCACGGTCATACACGTCTCCGGCGATGAGCACGGCGTCGGGGCGCACGTCACGTACCAGTGCCACGAAACGGTCCAGCACGTGGACCTGATCCTCGATCAGCGAGCGGCCATGAAAAAGCCGACCGAGATGCCAGTCGGCGGTGTGCAGGAAGCGCAAGCGGGTACTCCGGTCGGGTTGCGACCCCGATCATCGCCGCGCCGGCTCGGCGCTGCAAGTGCGCAGCGCAAGGCTGCGTCTCAGAGCACGCGCTCGATCGTCTCGCGCAGTTGCGGCGCGCCGGGCTCGACGCGACTCGGAAAGGCCGCGACTACACGCCCTTCGCGATCGACCACGTACTTGTGGAAGTTCCACTGCGGCTCCTCGCCCGACTGGCGCGCCAGTTCGCGGAAAAGCGGATGCGCGCGCTCGCCGCGGACGGGAATCGTCGCGAACATGTCGAAGGTGACGCCGAAATTCACGAAGCACACCTCGGCCGCCTTGGCCTCGTCCTTCGCTTCCTGATTGAAGTCGTCCGACGAGAAGCCGAGCACCTTGAGTCCCTTGTCGGCGTACTCCTTGTGCACCGCCTCCAGCCCTTCGAACTGGTCGGTGAAGCCGCAGTGGCTGGCCGTATTGACGATCAGCAGCGGCTGGCCAGCGTAGCGCTCGAGCTTCACCGTCTCGGGCGAATGCAGACGACGCAACTCATGCCCGAGCAGCGCATCGCCGTCCGCTGCAGCCAGCGGAACGCTCGCTACGAGGGAGGCGAGAGCGACGGCGAACATGGATCGGGCAGACTTCATGAGGGCTTCCTCCGGGCAGGCACGCCATGCACGACGCGCATTTTGACAAACATGGGCGCTTCGACCACGCTAGCGCGCTTTCGTGCCCGCGTCGCATTGCACCATGGAAGCCCTGCTCTGGTACCAGTACGTCCTCATCGGACTCATCTTCGTGTGGAGCGGCTTCGTCCGTTCCGGCCTGGGCTTCGGCGGCGCGGCGCTGGCCCTGCCCTTCCTGCTGCTGGTGGTCAACGACCCGCTGGTGTTCCTTCCCATCGTGGCCGTGCATCTGCTGATCTTTTCCAGCCTCATCGCGTGGAAGGGACACCGCGCGACCAAAAACCTCGCCAGCGACGACCCGGCCGCCAGCAACATCGACTGGGCGTATCTGAAGTGGTCGCTGAAGGTCATGATCGTGCCCAAGATCATCGGCGTGCTCGGCCTGCTCACGCTGCCGCCGCGCGTGATGAGCACCATCATCTTCACCATCGTCATCGCCTATGCCATCGGCTACGTGCTCAACCGGCCCATCCGCAGCACGGGCCGCAAGCTCGACTTCGTGCTGCTCTCGCTCGGCGGCTACGCCAGCGGCGCGTCCCTCATCGGCGCACCGCTGATCGCTGCCGTGTATGCCTCGCACGTGGCGAAGCACCAGTTGCGCGATACGCTGTTCGTGCTGTGGTTCATCCTGGTGGTCATCAAGATGGCCTCGTTCCTGATCGCGGGCGTGGACCTGCAGCTCATCCACCACCTGTGGTTGCTGCCCTGCGCGTGGGTCGGCCACCTGTTCGGCGAGCGCTTCCACCGCCACATCGTCGCCGCCGAGACACCGCTGTTCTTCCGCGTGCTCGGCACGGTGCTGATCGCGGTGAGCCTGATCGGAATTTTCTGGCAGCCCTGACTCGCCACGGAGTCAAGGACGCACGACGAAGACGGGCAATCGCCACTTGAAAGCGATTGCGCACAGCCGGACCACCAGCACGGCCGCCCCACCAGCCAACGCCGCCCAGCCCATCGACACGCCGGCCGCAACCAGGCCGACCAGCAGCAGTGCTCCGGCCCACGAGGCAGTCGCATAAAGTTCACCGGAGAACACCAGCGGCACCTCGTTGCACAGCATGTCGCGCAGGATGCCGCCGAACACGCCGGTGATCACGCCCATCAGGCTGGCCACCAGCCAGTGCGCGCCGACCTCCAGCGCGGCTTGGGTGCCGATCACCGTGAACAGCGCGAGCCCGACCGCATCGGGCAGCAGAAACAGGCGTGCGGGCAATCGCACCAGACGGACCAGTGCGAAGGTCGCCAGTCCGGTGACGATGGCGGCGATCAGATAGGCCGGATCGTCGATCCAGAACACCTTTCGGTCGAGCAGCACGTCACGCAAGGAACCGCCGCCCAGCGCCGCAGCAAGCGCCACCACGACCATGCCGAACAGGTCGAAAGGCTTGCGCCCGGCCTCAAGCACGCCGGATGCGGCATTGACCATGACCGCAGCCAGTCCGACACCGTAGAGAATGACGGCCAGATCCATGCGCGACCGAGCCTCAGCGGCTGAAATCCATCAGGACCTCCCGGCCGGCATACCGACCTCGCGCCAGCAAGGTGTCGTGCCTGCATTCGGCCAGTTCAATGGATTCATGCCTCGTCTCCTGTGTCGCGCAGCCCACCATCGGCACTGGCGCAAGATTACCAGCGTCAGGCGGCGACCGGCGCGCGCATGCGTGAGTTCTCGTGCATCGCCCGGCACGGCCGCTGCGGTCCAGGGCGCAATCACCTATGATGGGTTTGGCTTGATCGCTGTACAGAGTGCGCTCCCGCAGCACCATAGACCTCGGGATGACGGCTCGCCCGGATGCCAGCGGTCGCCCTCGACGGAGCAAGACCTTTGGCAAACGACCAGATCGAATTCGAGCATTCACTGATCCGGGCCATCCACGAAGCCTCTCCGGACGGCATCCTCGTGGTTGACGAGCATGGCCGCGTGGCCTCCTACAACCAGCGCTTCCTATCGATCTTCGACCTCGACCTGAGCGCACTGCAGGACGCAAACGACAGCCCCCTGCACGACGAAATGCTTCTGGATGGCGCACTGCAGATGATCAGCAACCCCACGGCTTTCCTGCAGCGGGTACGCGAACTGTATGCCGACCCCACCATCCGCGACATCACCGAAATCGAACTGATCGACGGCCGCACGCTCGAGCGCCATTCGACGGCGCTGTGGACCGACGACCAACGCTATCTGGGTCGCGTATGGTTCTTCCGCGACATCACCGAACGCAAACGCCACGAGCAACTGCTCGAAGCGCAATCGCAGCGCGATCCACTCACCGGCGCGGCCAACCGCCGATGCTTCTTCGTGCGCGCCGGCGCCGAGTTCGCTCGCGCGCAACGCACGGGGCAGCCGCTGGCCATGATCATGCTCGATATCGACCGGTTCAAGGACATCAATGATCACTGGGGACATGCGGCGGGCGATCAGGTCCTGAAGCATTTGTGCAACGAGGCGAGGAGCGTCGTGCGCGAAACTGACCTGTTCGGCCGGATCGGAGGCGAGGAGTTTGCGGTGGTCGCACCGGACACCGACCAAGCCGGCGCGATGCAGCTCGCGGAACGACTGCGACAGCAAATCGGCAACGGGGACGCTCGCCACGGTAACGATCTGATCGCATACACCGTCAGCGCCGGCGTCGGCACGCTAAGAGAAGACGACCTCTCGGCCGAGGACGTTCTGGAACGCGCCGACCAGGCTCTCTATGCGGCCAAGCGCGCCGGCCGCAACCGCGTGATGAGCGTATAGCTCGGCAAGCTGCAACGTAGCCGCCTACTCCCCCGCCATGCGCTATGCTGGGTGCGCCGCCTCTACGGCAAAGGAGAGTGCATGCAAGTGCGCAGCGAACGCGTAATCGCGTTCTACGATGAACGACTGCTGGCCCACCAGCCCGACCCCAACGGCGTCTTTCTTTCCAGCCGCGTCGAGAAACGCGTGCGCGAAGTCATCGCGTCGCTGGGCGTGCCGTGGAAGTATCCTGAGCACCCCGGCCGGCTGCAGGCAATCCGTCAGTTGCTCGAAGTCGAACCGGTTCCAGGCGTGTGCTTCGAAACCACGCGTGCCGCCACCCGCGGTGAACTCGGGCGCGTGCACACCAACTCCTATCTCGACGATTTCTACGCCTTGCGCGGCAAGAGCGCGTGGCTCGACGTCGATACAACAGCAGTTTCCCCTGGCAGCGTCGAGGCGGCCGAGGTCGCCGCCGGCATGGCCATCTCCGCGGTCGAGGCGGTCGTGGCCGGGCGCTGCGAGAGCGCCTTCGCGCTGACCCGCCCGCCCGGCCACCACGCCGAAGCCGTGCGCGCGCGCGGCTTCTGTCTGCTCAACAACGTCGCCGTTGCCGCCGCCCACGCACAGGCCGAACTCGGCTGCTCACGCGTACTGATCGTGGATTGGGACGCCCACCACGGCAATGGAACCGAGGAGATCTTCCGGGCAGATCCGGAAGTGCTGTTCTTCGACGTGCATCGCGCTGCGCCCTTCTACCCGGGCGGCGGACGACTCGAGGACGTCGGCGTGGGTCTGGGCGAGGGGCGCACAGTCAACGTGCCGCTACCGCCCGGCGCCGGTGATGCCGCCTTCGTGAAGGCCTTCCGCGAGATTCTCGTGCCGGCCGCCAACTGGTTTCGCCCGGATCTGGTCCTGGTGTCCGCCGGCTTCGACCCGCACTGGCACGATCAGGCGCTGACGGTGACCCACGCCGGCTTTGCCGCCATGACCACCATCGTGCGCCAGATCGCCAGAGAGCACTGCGACGGGCGTCTCGCGCTGGTACTCGAAGGCGGCTACAACCTCGATTCGCTCTCGCGCGGCGTACGCACCGTACTGGAAGTGCTCGCCGGCGACGACGCGCCCGACGCGCCACCGTGCGGAGTCGCCGAGGTAGAGGCCGCTGCGGCCTTCCATCGCGACGCCTTCATCGCACCGGACGACTGACGATCGGCGGCCATGCATGCGGACTGAGAGAGGCGCCGGGAGTGTCGTTGCGTTGCGCAATGCGGCAGGGCTCGTACGAACCCGCAACGGCATGAAGGACCACGCCCGCGAAAATACGAACAGGCCCTAGTCAGCCGGCCGGGCAAATTCCCTGGCG